>JANLWF010000391.1:0-2017 GCA_031364385.1 Methylotenera sp. | reverse complement strand
GGCTGGCTTAACATTCAAGCTGGAGCTTTACATTGTCTAATGAAACAACAACTATATCTAACTTTAACGAGCTAGGTTTATCCGAACCCATTCTACGCGCCATAAGCGACGCGGGTTACACCATACCAACCCCTATTCAGGCCAAAGCCATTCCGCAAGTATTAAGTGGTGGCGATTTATTAGCTGGTGCGCAAACAGGCACGGGCAAAACGGCTGGTTTTACCTTGCCGATTCTGCATTTACTTAGCCAAAAAGCACGTAACGCAGATGCTTTAAAAAGTCGCCCGCGCTGCTTATGGCGCGTAGAATGGGTTCGGATAAACCTAGCTCGTTAAAGTTAGATATAGTTGTTGTTTCATTAGACAATGTAAAGCTCCAGCTTGAATGTTAAGCCAGCCAATTGCTTTTGAAGCAACACCAATCGAGGTGGCAAATGTGGTTTGATCAACCATTTGATAAAAGACCGCTACGCTGATTGGTTTGCGTAGGGAAAGCGCATTATACGGGGAATTGTAATTAAAGCGAGTTTTTGTGTTTTTGTAGCCTTGATGAAGTATAGCGAAATCAAGGTATGATTAACCTCGGTTTCATTAGATTACATCAAGGCTACTTGCTGAGCGAGCTTGATAGATGGGGTAGCTAGTATTATGTAAATCTAGAAGCTCCCATTTATTATGAAATTCATTCGAAGGGTCTTTAAAACGTCTCATCGATGAGTCATTATGCTTTCCCCCTTTTTTATTAGGAGTTTCAAGCCATTCACGATGCGAGTTTTTTGTATATGTTGCGACATATTTACTGGGCACAATATGAAATGAAGGAAGCTCATTTAATGCGTTAAGATTTACAAAAACATAAAACAATGTATCGGAAAAATAAGATTCTGCCTTTGCATTAACGGCCCAATCTTTTTTTCTACTTCTTGTTGTTTTTACAGAAATACCCACTGACCGTGATGCATCAGAGTTTGTGGCAACAATGTCGATGCCTTTTGTATTGCGAAGTGTTATTGATGCAACATACCCACGCCGCGACAATTCAGCTGCGACAAAATACTCGCCAGACACTCCAGTCAATATTGATGACAAATCCTCAAATTCGTTTATTGCCATACTGCAACCTAACGTGAAATATACACCGATTTAAGAGTGTATCTTAAAGTGGAAATAAGTTTAGTTTTATAATTATTCATATTATTAACATTAATGCGAATGATTCTTTCGCCAAACCCAAGGCTGCATGGGCTTTTTGCTTTTCCAAAGCCCCAATTTGTTTGTGCGGGCTTGCTGCTGCTGATACAAAAGGGAGGCATCCATTGAGTAACGCTCATTAAACCAAGCATGTCCGTTTTGAATCATGTAAGTGCTCACATCTTGATTGTTACATCGAAGCTTTCCTAGCCTACGACCATATTTATCGGTACCGCCAATCGCCGCGTAGATATTGACACCTGAGCATAGTTCCATCAGCGCACGGCGTGATTTTTTGCCATAGGCTTGGTTGCGCTCTGGCGCGTCGATATCGGTTAAACGCAGTTTGTACTCACGACCAGCATCGTTAATTTTTACTGTGTCGCCGTCGTAAAAATAGGTGATTTCTAGTGCAAAAGCAGGTAGGCTGCAAGCCAATATCCATGCGGTTGTTAGAGCATATAAAAAGCGTTTCAAATGGTTAATGTTCTTGATAATGCTTTTGATAATATTGGGGTTCTAGCACAGTGAGAATGGCTTCTGTATCCAAATTCGGGTGATCTTTACTGTAATGCAAACCACGGCTTTCTTTGCGTGAAATAGCACTTTCTACAATCAATTCAGCCACTTGCAGTAAGTTACGCAGCTCGATTAAATCGTTGCTGATTTTAAAATGTTGATAAAACTCTTGCACTTCATCGCGCAGCATGTGGATGCGATGCAGCGCGCGGCTTAAGCGTTTATCGGTGCGCACAATGCCAACATAGTTCCACATAAAGCGCCGCAGCTCATCCCAAGTGTGGGTAATCAGCACTTCTTCATCGGCA
>JANLWF010000380.1:0-21778 GCA_031364385.1 Methylotenera sp. | reverse complement strand
AATGAACGCAAATTTAATCCGCCAAGCTGCCATGATGCTGGCTAATATACTCGAGTTTAACAGCCCCGCCGATGTCAAATTGAGCGATTTTTTTCGCAATAATCGTGATTTAGGCACCAAAGATCGCGCCTTTGTGGCCGAAAGCGTCTATGGCGTGTTGCGCCGTTTGCGTTATTTAAGCATGGTGACCGCCAACGAGGAAAACGACCCCGATGATGCGCGTAAGCTCATACTGGCTTGGTTACTGCGCGTGCAAGGCAAAAGTATTCGTGAGCTAGAACCCGTATTAAGCGAGCAGCAAACCGAGTGGGCGCACACCATTAAAGCCAAATCTACCGAGAATTTGCCCTTAGCCGTGCAAGCGGACGTGCGCGATTGGCTGTGGAAGAAGCTAGAAGCGCAATATGGCGAGAAAGAAGCGCTGACGATTTGCCGCAGCATGTTCGAGCAAGCTAGCCTAGATTTACGCGTCAACACAATCAAAGCCAATCGCGAAGATACGCTTAAAAAGATGCTGGCCGAGAATATTAATAACGAAGATAAAATTGAATTCACACCGCATTCGCCCATCGGCCTGCGTATGCCAGGGCGCATGAATATTAGCAAACACGTGCTATTTACTGCGGGTAATATTGAGGTGCAAGACGAAGGCAGCCAATTATTGGCGTATTTAGTCGCCCCCAAACGCGGTCAAATGGTGGCTGATTTTTGTGCAGGTGCGGGTGGCAAAACGCTGGCAATTGGCGCGCTGATGAAAAACACAGGCCGCTTGTACGCCTTTGATATTTCAGAAAGACGTCTGCAAAGCTTAGGCAAACGGCTAAAACGTTCGGGTTTATCAAACCTGCACGCGCAACAAATTAGCAGTGAAAATGACCCCAAATTAAAACGCCTAAACGGCAAATTTGACCGCGTGCTAGTCGACGCGCCGTGTAGCGGCTTCGGTACTCTTCGACGTAACCCAGATTTAAAATGGCGCTTTGAAGAGCAAGATATTGCTGAGCTAAACGTCAAGCAAACCAATATTTTAGCGCGCGCTGCCAAACTCACCAAAGCGGGAGGACGCTTAATCTACGCCACTTGTAGCTTGTTGCGAGACGAAAATGAAGCCATCGCAGAAGCATTTTTAAGCGCAAACCCTGAGTTTAGTTTAGTGCTAGCGAATGAAGTTTTAGCGCAGCAACAAATTAAAATCGATACGGGAAAATACTTAAACTTGTTCCCGCATTTGCACGGCACCGACGGTTTTTTTGCCGCGGTGTTTGAACGTAAAGCGGAGGCAGAAAAAGCGACACCTGCTAAAGAAGTAGAAATTATCGAAGTAAGCGTAGTTAAATCCGCCACCAAGAAAACGTCTGCAAAGCCAAAAGCAACCAAAATTGTTAAAGAAAAAGTCGTAAAAGAAAAAATTGCCAAATCTAAGGCCGTAAAACCAAAGGCCGTTAAAGCCAGCTAAGCATGACACTACCCAGACTCAACATCCAAATATTATTAGGCGCAGTTGTTGGGGTTGCGATTGGCTTGTATTTTCATGCTTTAGGCGCAGAAAACAGCACCGTGCTAGGAGGCTTATATGCCTCAAACCTTGTGGGCACGCTGTTTATTGATCTACTCAAAATGATATTAATCCCGCTGGTGTTTTGCTCAATTGCGGTTGGCATAGCCAACTTGCGCCAACACAGCCAAATGCACCGCGTTTGGGTGACAACTTTAGTATTTTTTATGTTCACCATGGCTATTGCCATCACGCTGGGCATGGTGGCCAGCAATTATTTTAAGCCTGGCGCGGGCTTGCAAATCGCCATGTTTGCCGATGCGATGGGCAACTTTAAAGCACAGCAGTTGCCCTTGCCAGAATTTTTTGCACAGTTTCTGCATAGTTTATTTATGAATCCGTTCAAAGCCCTAGCCACTGGTGATGTGATGGCGGTGGTGATATTTGCGCTTATTTTAGGCATTGCTTTGGTAATGGGTGGCGAGCGTTACAAAAACATACTCGCGCTGTTGCAAGAAGGCTTAGAAATTACTATGCGTATTGTGGGCTGGGTAATGGTGCTAGCGCCATTTGGTATTGCTGCCTTATTAATTAAGCTGGTCGCCACCCAAGATACTGCCATGCTAGGCACGCTGGCAAAATTTATTGCCGTCGTTGTTAGCACTACGTTACTGCACGGTGTGGTGATATTGCCGTTGTTACTATATTTAATTACTGGCAAAACGCCGCTATGGTTTTGGCGTGGCGCGCGCGAGGCTTTGGTGACCGCATTTGCTACCAGTTCCAGCAGTGCCACCTTGCCTGTCACTATGCGCTGCACTACGCAACATTTACACGTTAAGCCAGAAATTGCGGGCTTTGTAGTGCCGCTGGGCGCCACTGTGAATATGGACGGCACGGCTTTGTATGAAGCCGCTGCGGCATTATTTATCGCTAATTTGGTCGGTATAGAACTTAATTTAACTCAACAAATGATTGTATTTATCACTGCTATGATAGCCGCCATTGGCGCGCCAGGCATACCCAGCGCGGGCATGGTCACAATGGTGATGGTGCTACAAAGTGTAGGCTTGCCCGCAGAAGCCATCGCGATTTTATTGCCAGTGGATAGGTTGCTAGATACGCTACGCACTACCGTAAACGTACAGGGCGATATGGTGGGGAGTCTGGTTGTGCAAAAGCTAATAAATTAGCTAGCTTTACTTGCAAAAACTTTACTTGCATAAAATTTTTCTAGGCCACTCATCACCAATGAATAAGCCGCTGGCACGACAACTAGCGTTAAAAGCGTAGATGAAATCATCCCGCCGATAATTGCAACAGAAAGTGGTTTATTGGTCTCTGAACCCGCGCTCAACCCAATGGCAGCAGGCAGTAGCGCGAGGATAATGGTGAGGGATGTCATCACCACGGGTCGCAATCTGATTGGGCAGGCTTCTTTAAGTGCGTCGTTAATGCTGGCGCCATTGGCACGTAGTTGATTGGTTAAGTCGACCAATAAAATAGAGTTTTTGGCGACTAAGCCTAGTAGCAATATCATGCCTATCATGGAATAAATATTGAGTGTATTGCCAGTAATGAGTAGCGCTACTAGGCCGCCAATAATCGCCAGTGGTTGTGCCAGCATAATAATGAGCGGCTGAATAAACGAGTTGAACTGGCTGGCTAGCACCATATACAGCAGTAAAAACGCCAGTAAAAACACAAACGTTACGTTTTTAATGGTTTTAGAAAACTCATCAGCTTGGCCTGTCAGCTTGATTTTATAGTTTGGCGGTACTAGCTTGGCGGTGGTTTGTTTGACAATATCTACCGCTTCGCCCAGTGACATATTGGGGTTGGCGTAGAAATTAACGGCATATTGTAAATCGTAGCGGCCAATTACAGCTGGGCCAAGTTCCGCTTTAAAATTGGCAACGGCGTCTAAACGTACTAACTCGCCACTGCTGCTTCTGAGGTAAATTTTGCTTAAATCGGCCACATTTTTAAGCGTTGCATCATCAGCTTTTAAGCGTATGTCATAGCGCTGACCGTCACTGGTTTGATTGTTGGCCGTTTCGTTGTATTTAGCCACGTTAATGCCGCCAGCGTATAAGGACACAGCCGTGGCAATATCGTTTGCGCTAATGCCTAAGCTTGCGGCACGCGCACGGTCAATTTGCATATTAAGTTGTGGTAAATCCAGTTGTACATCCACATCCACTTTACCCATGTTATCGACATTGCTTAAGCTGTTTTGCACGAGTTGCGAGATACGGCCAATTTCTTCTAAATTTCCACCAGTCAGGTTAAACTGCAATTTCTCTGAGCGCTGACCGCGTGAAATAGAGCCCGCAGATGGCAGCGCGCGCACTCCAGGAATCACATCAAACTCTTTTTTTAGGGTTTTAATTAAGGCTTGCTGGCTAATTTCGCGTTCTTCTTTTGGTTTTAAGCGCACATTAATATTAGCCTGATTCACCTGCCCACGAGAACCCGCGCCAATGGTGGCAAAGTAGCTGTTGACCTCGTTCTTGTGGCTGGCAATCACGGCCTCAACCAGTTTTAATCGTGAATCGGTATATGCCAAACTTGAACCCAAAGGCGTTTTAACGGAAACACTAAAACTGCCTTCATCAGATTCTGGTACAAAGTCTTTTTCTACATATTTAAGTGAGGTAAACCCAGCTATGCCCACAAATAGCGCTGTGATTAATAACACCAAAGCACGGTGATTAAGAGAAATAAATAATAGTTTTTTGTAGAGATTTTCAAAGGCCGTTAAACCCTTACCAACCGCGTTGTAAAGTGCATTTTCATTGGGCGTCACCTTTAAGTAGCGCGAACACAGCATCGGTGTGAGCGTAAGCGAAACAAATAGCGAAATGAGCACGCCAGCGGTGACCACCACCGCAAACGATTTAAAAAACATGCCGATAATGCCATCCATAAAAATCACTGGCGCAAAAATACATACTAAGGACGCAGATGAAGCCAATACCGCAAATACTACTTCGTTACTACCGTTGGTGGTGGCAAAGGTGCGGAACTTGGCTAGTGCTTGCGGATTGTTTAAATCTACCGCATTCAAGCCTGTGCCCACGTCGCCCGACATGTGGCGCAAAATACTCTCTCGCACCACAATGGCGTCATCTACTACCACACCAATCAGCAGCAGCAAGGCGAGTAAGGTCATGCTGTTAAAGGTGTAGCCCGCAAAATACATGACAGCAATAGCACCCAACAACGAGACGGGAATCTCTAAACAAATCATCAGGGTAGAGCTAAAAGAGCGCATAAAAATCAGTACGATAAGCGCGGCAAACAGCGTGCCTTCCACCAAATGTTCTTTAAGTGATTTCACAATTTGGTTAATAAAAATAGAATCATTGGTCGAAATATCAAGCGACAACCCAGGTGGTAAATTGGGGCGGATGTCTTGTTCTAATCTGCGCTCAACTTCGTTAATAATCTCTAGCGTGTTGGTGTTGGCGACTTTTACCATGCCGATGCCGACCGTAGGCTTGCCGTTGTAGCGTGCGACTTGGCGGTTATCGGTAATACCATCTTCTATGGTGGCAATATCTTTTAAGTGAATGGCGTTACCTTCTTTGCTGAGCACCACTAAGTTAGCCAAGTCTTTGGTATTGTGGTACTCTAAATCAAGCTTAAGTAATTGCTCTGCTTGTTTGCTGACTAAAAAACCGCCTGGCAATTGCACGTGCTCGCGATTAAACGCGGTGATTAAATCATTCGCGGTGAGCTTATAAGCCGCCATGCGCTCGGGCGATACGATGACACGAATTACACGATCACGTCGGCCACCTAGTTGCACCTCACCCACACCGTTGATGGTTTCGAATTTTTTCTTAAGCACATTATTAGCGTATAGATTAAGCTGCTGAATGGTACGGTCGCCACTTAAAGCCAGCCAGATCACTGGCGTTGCATTGGTGTCAATTTTTTGTACCACTGGTGCATCTGTATCTGTAGGCAGACGTCTAAGTATTTGATTCACCTTAGATTGCACTTCGTTATACGCCACATCGATATTTTTATTCAGTGAAAACGTGATGCTCACACTGGAAAAACCAGGTGATGATGCGGATTGAATATGATCAATGCCTGGTGTGGTATTCACTGCTGATTCGATGATGCTGGTAATCGAGGTGTCGACCACATCTGGGTTTGCACCACGCAAGGTAGTGTTCACTGTAATCACAGGAAAATCAATTGATGGAATGCGGTCAACACCAATACGCTGGTAGGCAATCAGGCCGAATAAAATAATGACGCCAGAGAGCATCCAAGCCAAAACATGGCGTTTAATGGATAATTCAGGCAAGGTCATTGTTTGGCCTGTTGAATAGTTACAGGTGCGCCATCAGTTAAAAAACCTGCACCATCTACCACAATGATTTCATTTGTATTGAGGCCTTCTAGTACCTCAATTAAGCCATTTTGGCGCGCACCCGTTTTTACCACCGTTTGATAAGCCACATTGTCGCGCACCACATACACCACCTCTCCCGCAGGGCGAAGTACCAAGCTTTGCTCTGGCACCATCAGCGCCGCCTCTTGTTCGCCCAGCACCACTGTACCCGTTACACTGGCGCCTGGCTGCCAGTTAAGCTCACCTTCTACATCAGCAATCACATCAATGGTGCGGCTGCCTTCAGTAATCATCGGTTTTAGTTCATGAATGACACTTTCTAAGGGCTTACCACTGGTAGGCGTAATCAGACGCACTTTAAGACCAGGCCTCAGCTGTGCGCCGATATGTTCAGGAAAAGGCAAATGTGCGCGCAATTTTTGGTTAGAGACGATTTGCACTATGGGGTCGCCCACCCGCACAAAATCACCCGTGCCGACTAGCCTTTTTTCAATGACGCCAGCCACAGGTGCGATCACTTTCGATTTACTGCTGTTGTGGTTGATGCTGCCTACGCGCGCACGGGCAGCCTCAAGCTGTTGTTTGAGTACATTTTTTTGTGCCAAATCATTATCCACCGCATTTTGCGAGATAAATTTTTTGTCCACTAAAGTTTGATTGCGCGCCACAATTTTTGTTTGGTTATCAATAAGCGCTTGAATGCGCGCCACTTCTGCCAATTGTTCGTTACGCTGCATCCCAAAATCCGCCGCATCTAAAGTAGCAATTAACTGCCCTTGTTTGACAGTTTCGCCCGCGTTAACATGCACCTTAACCACGCGTGCAGCCAGCTCAGAAGCTACGGTAGGATCAATAAGACTTTCTAGCGAGCCAATGGCAGTTTCGGTGGTTTCAATGGCTTGGTTTTTAACTTGGGTGACGGTAATCAATGTCGGTTTAGCGTCTTTTTTGTCATTATTTTTGCTGTTTGCGGATGAATCATCTTTTGCACCACAAGCCGCCAGCAGCAATAAAAGTAAGCTAATAAATAGTGGGGTAGATATTCTGTGCATAAATTTTAATTGCCATTCAATTGTTGAGATTAATGCTAGTTAATTTCTTTTATTTTTTCCCATTCAAAATAAGAGCCTGGGTCGGTTTTTCGGCCAGGCGCAATATCTGAGTGTCCAACAATGGCTTTAATGGGGTAACTTTTCTTTAAGCATGCAATTAATTGCTTGAGTGTTATATATTGGGTAGCTTCAAATGCCTCAAAATCACACCCTTCTAGCTCAATTCCGACCGAGAAATCGTTACAACGTTCACGCCCCTGCCAACAAGATGCACCCGCGTGCCAAGCGCGTTGCAGGCACGATACAAATTGAATCAGCGCGCCATTACGCCGAATGAGAAAATGTGACGACACTTTACGCGTGTAAATTTCGGCATAATACGGGTGTTCGTTTGGATTAAGACAATTGGTAAATAATTCAATAATGCCCGTCCCCCCATATTGGCTAGGTGGTAGGCTGATGTTGTGAATCACTATCAAGCTGATTTCATTGGCTGGTCTTGCATCGAAATTGGGGGAGGCAATTTGTGTGGCAGACTCTATAGTACCAGCCGCATTTAGTTTTAAACCTTGGTTATTTATTTTTTTTTGGCTCATGCAGGGTTGGGTGTTATCAGCTAAAATTCAGTTTATTGGATAGTTTATTGTAAAGGTAAAGTAATGATATTTATAGAGCTTTTAGTGATGTTGCTGATTATTTTAATTGCAGCTGAAGTATTTACTAACGCGCTGGAGCATTTGGGCGAAAAATTGGGCATTTCTGAAGGCGTAACAGGCTCTATATTTGCAGCCGTGGGCACGGCCTTACCAGAAACTATGGTGCCACTTTTGGCGCTGCTTGCGGGCACGCAAAACGTCGCAACCAATGAGGAAATTGGTGTAGGCGCGATATTGGGCGCGCCTTTGATGCTGACTACGCTTTCCATCTCATTAATGGCTATTTCTGTATGGAAGCGGCGTGGTACGCAAGGCCATTTGCGCCCAGAACGCACTGGCTTAACACGCGATCTTAATTTTTTCATCATTGCGTTTAGCTTCGCCGCCGTTGCCATGTACGTGCCGCATACGTTGTCGTCAGTGCGCTATGGCATTGGCGCTTGCATGGTGATGATTTATTTTGTCTATGTGTTGATGACTATTAATGCGTCTAAAGCGCTGGTAGAAGATGGGCACGCCACCGAAGCAGGGAGTGATATGTTCTTATGCAAAATCGGCCTGCCTAACAATATGACGATGATTGTGATTCAGCTTTTATTGGGATTGGGCTTGCTGGTGGCGGGTGCCAAAGGCTTTATTCATGGCGTAGAGGCGGCCTCAGCAATATTAGGCATTTCTGCACTTATTCTGTCATTGTTAATTATCCCAATTGCCACTGAGCTGCCCGAAAAAGTGAATAGCATTTTGTGGATACGTAAAGGCAAAGACACACTCGCGTTTGGCAACATTACTGGTGCCATGGTGTTTCAAGGCACATTATTACCAGCGATTGGTATCATGCTCACGCCTTGGGAGCCGCGAAAAGAGGTGGTCTGGGGTATCGCAATCACCTTAATTGCCGCGATTTGGATACGCTATTTAATGACTAAAGGCGGCATCCGTGTTTGGCATTTGATGGTTAATGGTGCTTTATACCTAACTTATTTGGGAATTGTGCTTAGCTAAATATTACTCAAGGTTAGAAAAGCTAGATTTTGCTAGCGCTGGTTTTCATTAGCATCATCTTCTAATTCAGCATCTTCGTCTTTGGCTAGGCCTAGCTTAGCAAGCCTATAACGCAAGGTTCTAAAGCTTACGCCTAGTAATTTAGCGGCGGCGGTTTTGTTGTTGTTGGCTTTAGCCAATGCTTTCATGATCGCACGCTTTTCAATGTCTTCTAAATACTCTGGCAAGCCCACCTCTAAATTGTCACTGGGGTCGAAGTTGGCCTGTTCTTCATGACTATTTTTCTGTAGCGCGGCTTTATTTTCTGCGACTTTATGTTCTCTGACTTTAAATTCATCACCCATAAATAAATCATCAGCACAGATTTTTTGGCCATCACACAAGGCCAGTGCGCGTTCCAGCATGTTTTCCAGTTCACGTACATTGCCTGCAAAATGTAGCTCTGAAATAAGTCTGTTAGCACTTTCTTCAAGCGTAGGCATGGCAATAGATTGTGCCAGACACAGTTTTTGTAATAGTTTTTGAGTCAACTCGGGGATGTCTTCTGGGCGATCACGCAAAGCGGGCATTTTGAGTTGAATCACATTTAAACGGTAATACAAATCTTGCCTAAACAAGCCTTGCTCCATCAAAGTGCCCAAGTTTTTGTGCGTCGCGCTAATAATGCGCACATCCACCGCTTCTTCTGCCGTGCCACCCACACTACGCACTTTTTTCTCTTGAATGGCGCGTAATAATTTAACTTGCATGGCGAGCGGCAAATCGGCTACCTCGTCCAAAAATAAAGTACCGCCGCTTGCTGCTTGAAATAAGCCGAGGGTATCTTGCGCTGCGCCCGTAAATGCACCTTTTTTGTAGCCAAAAAATTCGCTTTCCATTAAATTTTCTGGTATCGCGCCACAGTTAACGGCGGTAAATGCTTTATCTCCACGTGAGCTATTGCTGTGAATAAGTCTTGCAGCCAGCTCTTTGCCGCTACCTGATTCGCCGCTAATGTACACAGGTGCTTGGCTGCGTGCTAGTTTTTGTATCATGGTGCGCACATAATCCATGGCGGGTGAATTGCCGATTAAATCAGCCGTATTCTGTGTTTCTTTTACATCGGCGGTTGAGAGTTTGAGCGCAGATTCCACCAATGGGCGCAGTTGTTTGAGCGAAATGGGCTTGGTTAAATAATCAAACGCACCTGCTTTTAGTGCAGAAACCGCGTTCTCTGCACTACCATAAGCGGTAATCACCGCGACTGGCAAGCCGCTGTAATTGGCTGAAATATGTTGCACCAATTCTAAGCCTAAGCCGTCAGGCAGACGCATATCGGTTAAGCATAAATCATAGCTTCTGCTGGCTAGCATTTGTTTTGCTTCCAGCACATTGCTGGCGCTATCCGCCCGAATATCCATGCGCTCTAGCGTCAATACCACTAGTTCTCGAATATCAGTCTCATCATCCACCACCAAGCAGCTAAATTGTTGTGCCATTCTTAATTTAAGCCTTTTTAATTAGCATTATAAATTGAGTGCCATCATCTGATGATTTGTATTGCAGTTTCGCACCATTAGCATCAGCCAGCTCACGCGCAATGTAAAGTCCAAGCCCAGTACCCGTTTTTTCGGTAGTGAAAAATGGTTCAAATAAATTACTGCGAATATCTTCAGGGATGCCATCGCCATCGTCACTAATTTCAATCTGCACTGTTCGAGTTTTGCCTAAACTAGAAACCGTTAATTTTAGGCTATTTTCTTCATTTTTACAGTGGCGCCAGCCATTTTTACACAGGTTCCACAAAATTTGGTTCAAATGTCGTCGATCAAACAAAATCATGGTGTTGGTATTGCCGCACTCTAGTTTAAAACAAAAAGCGGGTATTCTTTCCACTGCGCAAAACTGCATGTAAAAATCGAACATAAAATTTTCTAAATGAATAGGCTCTTGGTTGGTGCGGTCGCGTCGATTAAGCTCTAAAACATCCTTAATAATTTGGTCTAAACGCTGCACATTGTCACTGATGATTTGTAGCATGCGCTTAGATGTAGGATCGCAATCTTCCTCCTGAAGCAGTTGGTTAGCATGACTAATTGCGCTCAGCGGGTTACGAATTTCATGTGCGATATTAGCAGTTAAACGTCCAAGAGCAGCCAGTTTTACTTGATGTGCTTGGGTTTGCATTTGTGACCAATCTGAAATGAAAATGACCGCACCTTGACGGCGATTTTCAGCAATTGGCAAAAACCGAAGCCTAAGCTCACGCGAAAGTGAAGTGAATTTTAAGTAATTGGACACCGCATTATTGGTAGGTTCAAAGCCGTTTGATGGCTCTGTTTCTTCAAGCCAGAGTTGCATCAAGCTGGCGATTTCAGGTGAAATTTCATGTAGTGACTTTTCGTGCCAGTTGCTGGATTCACTTTGCTTGCTATCTATGCCAAGCAGAGTTACCGCTTGAACATTGTAATGCTTGATTTTGAACAATTGGTCAACCACCAAAACGCCGTCTTGCATTTCGTGCGTAATTAGCGCATTAATTTGTGCCATATTTTGCACATCTAAACCACGTTGAGAGGCTAATAATTCACTATCCTGTGCGCGTTTGGCCAAGCTATAAGCAAGCCAAGCTGTGGCAAAACACCCTAAACTTAACAATACTGCAGGTGTGTAATTATCGGCAGATTTACCAATTAAAAAAACACGATATGTTTGCTCTAGCAGTATGCCTATACTTGCTATAGACGCATAAAATAAGGCTAAACGACCTTCGCTAATTAAGCTGGCGCTAGCCGTGGTGATAATTAATAATAAGCCTAAGCTGCCTTGGTTGCTGTCTTGCGCATGCATCATTAGTATAATAAAACTAATATCAATGAGAATTTGAATGGGTAGAGTGACGTCAATATTGGGTTTTTCTAGCCAAGTAAAAATGACTGACGTAACACTAAAAATAAAATAACCAACTGCTATGGTCGAAAAAAAGTCTAAAAATAAATCGGCATTAACGTTTTGCCACCAGCTGTCGTTGCTAAGCAAGCCTTGTGTCACCAATAGTAGCAGCGCGATGAGCAATCGATAAGCGTTATAAAGCTTTAAGCTGCGCCAGCGGGTGGCAGATGTTTTGGATTCAGCGCTAGCCACTAAATCAATCTCCATGCTGGTCTTTATCATCCGTTATAGTTTGGCATTCTGGATTGTTGCAAATTATTTTATTATTTTTAATTTGACTTTCACTTATAGGAACGTGGCAACCACAATGGGCACATTGCACGATTGTCTGTGCTGGTTTTTGTGATGGCTTATCAGTATTCCTAGAACTGACGCTAGCAAGCATGCGCTTGATAATTTGATACAATACCCAACCTAAAACAATCAGTATTAAAATGCGAACCATAAATCGTGTTAACTCCAAATTGAATCAAGCGGAAAGAATCAAAACAAGCCAATTATGCAGATTGTAACCAAAAGCTGAACTTATACAAGACAGCGCCAAAAACCAAGGTCAATACAAAGCCTAGAGTCATCACAAAACTTAAAGCTGATATACTTACTAATTTCATTATAAATTTCATGGCAAGTTCTCAAGAATTAGCAAATTTTTTGCGAGATGTAGAAAGGCGCGCGTTTAAGCAAACGGTATATGCCGTGCGCGACGATCACGCCGCGTTAGATATTGTGCAAGATGCGATGTTAAAACTGGCGGAAAAATACGCTGATAAACCTGTCGCAGAATACCCCATGCTATTTCAACGTATTTTGCAAAATACCATGCGCGATTTCTGGCGCAGACAAAAAGTACGTAACCTGTGGACAACGCTGCTTTCATCATTTGGCGCGGGTAAAGATGGTGAGGAAGACCATGATCCACTCGATAGCATCGACGTGGAAGATGAATCTGACAATCCCATGGTGCAATTAGAGCGTAGCCAAACCATGATCATTATTGAAAAAGCGCTTGAAAAGCTGCCTGCACGTCAACGAGAGGCCTTTGTATTACGTTACTGGGAGGAGATGGATGTTGCTGAAACTGCCGCAATGATGGGCTGTTCACAAGGTAGCGTCAAAACGCATTGTTCGCGCGCTGTACATAGTATGGCGGCCAACTTGGAAAAACAAGGTTTAGGCAAAAGAGAAATAAGTGCAATAGCGCAATTAGGAGTAGAAACATGAGCATTGACAATTTACAAAATAGCGAAATAGTATCAGAAAATATTGATACACAAGAATTAGACACACAAGCCAAGCAGATTGCGGGCTTGTTAGATGCGCATGCCAGCCGCTTAAGCATGCGTACGCTTAAGCAACTTGAAAATGGCCGCGAACAAGCGGTAAAAATGCATGCCCAGCGAATTTCTGGGGTAAGCTTAAATCACGATGGCACTTTAAGTGGTATTTCTTCGTGGGCAGAACAACATCGTATCGCCAGCACAGGCTTGGTGTTAGGGGCAATTATTGTGGGTTTTGTAGTTATGCAATCTATGGGTCAAAGAGAATCTAGTGATGCTTTTCTGTTAGGTTCGGATTTGCCGCCAGAAGCTTTTGTGGATAGAGGGTTTGAGCCATCACTCAACGATACACAGGCTAAGTTATAATTAAGCAAGTTTTAGAAGTAATTAAAAATTATAAATTGAAGAATTATAAATTGAATGAATAAGTTTCTATTATTGTTAGCACTAGTGGCAAGCAGCTTACAAGCAGGCGAGCTTGCCAATTTGGCAGAACACACACAATTGGCAATGGGCGATATTGGCAGCTTAAAATCATCGCTAAATGATGGTGTAGCGAACGATGCGTCAGCACAAAACTGGAGTCAGTTATCCGATGCTGAGCGCAAAGTATTAGCGCCATTAGGTACTGAGTGGGATACATTAAGGCCTTGGCAACGTGAAAAAATGTTGGATATCGCCAAAGATTATCCGAAAATGGATGCGCAAAAAAAGCAGCGCGTACAAAAACGCCTAAATAGTTGGAGTCGTATGACACCCTATGAGCGTGAAAATGCACGTAAGCGTTATCAGCACTTTCATTCGCTGAGCCCAGAAAAAAAGGATGAAGTACGCAAAAAATGGGCAGAGCATCAAAAACTACCAGAAACTGAACGAGAAAAACTGCGCAAGAATTCAATAGATTGGGATTATGCGCCAGATCTGGAATAATCGATTGCATAGCAACTTAAAGCCCACTGTTTTATGGTGGGCTTTTTTACATTTAGCATGAATATATGATAAAGCAAAATGCTACCCGCTTCAGACTTTTCGCAGCCTGTGTTTATGAGCTGCTATTGCTGGTTGCCTTATGGATGCTATCTACCTGGATGTTCGTGGGCTTGTTTGGCGACGCTACTAGCCACTATAAACGCACTTTTCTACAGCTTTTTTTGTGGTTGGTAACAGGGACTTATTTTGTATGGTGTTGGACTAAAACTGGACAAACGCTCGCCACAACAACTTGGAAAATCAAGCTGGTAAATCAGCAAAACGTAAACTTAAACAAGCAACAAGCAATCATTAGATATGCCTTAGCAAGCGCATCAATAGTGGCTTGTGGACTAGGCTTTATTTGGGCTTTGGTGGATAAAGACCGTTTGTTTTTGCACGATAGATTGCTAAAAATGCGTTTTATAAGCGTGGGTTAATCTTGTGAGCTAGGCTATCTACGTTCAATAACAAATAACAAACTCAACCCTGCAATTAAAAATAGAATGGTTGGGGCAATTGCACTCATTAAAGGCGGCCAATCGTTTAGAACGCCTAAGTGTGTAAACACGCGATTCATAATTTGATACACTACACCCAACATCACGCCGATAAAAATCTTTGCACTCGTGCCGCCTGAGCGTTGCTGTAAAAAGCCAAATGGCAGCGCCAAAATCACCATCACCATGCAGGCCAGCGGATAAATCATTTTCGACCAAAGTGCTACGTCATAGCGCGTAGTTTTTTGCTTATTGGTGGCGAGGTGATTGATAAAGGAATACAAATTCCAAGCAGACATTTTCTCCGGCGCCACTAAAAGCACATTTAATAACTCTGGGCGAATGGAAGATTTCCAGTTGGCTTGATTAAAGAATTGGGTTTGTATGTTATTTTTCTCAATGGTTTTAAAGGTGTTATATTTTGTTTGTGTGACTTCGCTTAAACTCCAGCTTTCATTAGCATAGTCCGCCTTTTTTGCTATGCTAATACTACGTAATTTAAAGCTTTCATCAAATTCATAAATATGTACATTCAATAAACTAGCATCTGGTAGTACGGTTTCTACATTCACAAAACTTTTACCATCTTTTACCCATAGGCCCGATCTAAAATCTTGCGCGATGACAGAATCTGTAGCTTTAATACGCAGGCGCTGCGCCATTTTTTCGCTAATCGGCGTGATGAGTTCACCCACAAAAAAAGTAATCACAGTGAACAATAAACCGACTTTGATCAGGATATAGCCAATATTGACTATCGATAAACCACTCACACGCATCACAACTAGCTCAGAGTTCCGCGCTAGCGTGCCAAGGCTGTACATCATGCCAACCAGCACTGCCACTGGCACAACGTCGTAAATGTGTCCTGGAATACTTAACATAACATACACCAACATTTTACTAATATCATAATCGCCTCGACCAAGGCTATCTAGTTCTTGAATCAAATCAAAAAATGAAAACATGGCTAACAAACCCAGCATGATCATCAAAATATTGATGGTGGTTTCTTGCCAAAAATAGCGAGTAAAAATTTTCATCGCGATTAAGTTTTTTTCCAAAAATTAATCGAATGTTTTAAGGCACTAAGCTTTGGTAAAAGTGGTAACAAATGGTTGCGCCGATAAAACATATAAATAGTAAGTGACAAGAAAATCCCATGCACAGGCCACAAGCCAACCATGGCATCTAGTCTGCCTTGCGTTACCCATGCCTGAAAAATACTCAGCATATTGTTATAGATAATGTAAATAAATAGTGCAAAAATAAGGTTGAGCGAGCGCCCTGCGCGCGGGTCTACAAAGCTCAATGGTATTGCCAGCAGCACCAAAATGAGCGCAGAGATTGGAATGGCTAGCCGCCATTGCAGCTCTGCATTATTTCCAAAATTGCTAGTGTCTTCTAAAAGTTGTATGGTTGTGAGCGCTTGCCTAGTGTAAGGCTCTGGTGCAGCTTCCTTAGTTTGAACGCGCACTGCATAGCGCTCAAATTCGGTGCTGGAAACTTCAGCAGAATTTGGTTTACTTTCATAGCGACGACCTTGACCTAACACCAAAAAATTATCGCCATTTTCTACTTTTTCGCGGCTACCAATGCTAGCCACAACTACCCCAGTTTTTTCGTGCTGGGTAGATTGTACAAATATGTTTTTAACAACGTTACCAAGCTCATCAAAACCTTCTATAAAATAAACACGGTCGCCGCTATTTGATTCTTTAAATACCCCAGGACTAATAGAAGATAACTCATCGCGGCTTTTAAGTTGCTCTCTGTAATCTTGCCCTTTTTGCGTAGCCCAAGGCATGACCAAAAGGCTTAATACGGTAATCACTACGATGACAGGTACAGCAAAAGTTAAAATCGGGCGTATCCAGTTATTAAGTCCAAGACCAGAGCTAAACCAAATCACCATTTCAGAATCGCGGTGCCAGCGGCTTAAAGTCATCAAAACCGCCAAAAAAATACTTAAAGATAAAATCATGGGTAAAAATTTCACCATGTTAAAGCCGAGTAAAGTATTAATAGCGTCATTAGGCAAAAAGCCTTTTGCAGCAAATCTCACCAAAACACCAGCGCGTTGAGCGATAACGATACCGATTAGTATTAAAAACATCGCGCCAGCGGTGCTAATAAGCTCGTGTGATAAAGATTTTTTGAATATTTTCAATTAGATTATTTCAAAGTAAACATGGTTTAATATTGCACTTTTATTTCGAATAAAAACGCCAGATAAATTAGTTTAATACTAGATAAATTAGTTAAATAAAGTAGAATCAACTTAAATTTAGTTAAAAAAGGGCATACAGTGGAATTTAACATAAAAAACGGAAATCCTGAAAAACAACGCACAGATTGTGTGATTGTAGGCGTATTTGAAGGCGGCAAAGTAACTGATGCCGCAAAAAGTTTGGATGATGCTTCTAATAAAGCCATTAGTGCCATATTAAAAAGTGGCGATATGGATGGCAAGTTAAATACTACGCTGTTACTTCACAATGTGGAGGCAGTTGCAGCTACACGTGTTTTGTTGGTGGGTTTAGGCAAGCAAGCGGAGTTTGGCGAGAAACATTATCGCCAAGCAGTACAGGCCGCGGTTAAAGCTTTGCCTAAAGGCGTTGTTAGCGCGAGTTTTTACTTGGCTGAGTTAGGCATTAAAAAATCGGATATTCACAGCAAGGTAGCGCAATTGGTCGAGGTGGTAATGGATGTAACTTATCAAGTAAATGCTATCAAGCTTAAAAAAGCTGAACCTAAAGCCTTAAAAAACATTGCTATTTATGTAGCTGAATTTGAAAATGCACAAGCTGAAGCTGGCGTAAAACATGGCTTGGCAATAAGTTTAGGAGTGAGCTTAGCTAAAGATTTAGGCAATTTACCACCCAATATTTGCACGCCAACTTATTTGGGTGAACAAGCAAAAGAGCTTGCCAAAACTTATGGCTTTAAAGTTGAGGTTTTGGAAAAAGCCGAAATAGAAAAGCTGGGTATGGGATCTTTCTTAGGCGTTGCACAAGGTAGTGTAGAGCCGCCACGCTTTATTATTTTGCAGCATTTAAAAGGGAAAAAAGACCAAAAACCAACCGTACTAGTGGGCAAGGGCATCACTTTTGATACGGGTGGTATTTCGCTAAAGCCTGGCGGCGATATGGACGAAATGAAGTACGATATGTGTGGCGCTGCCAGCGTGCTAGGTACGTTTAAAGCCATTGGCGAGATGAATTTGGCTATTAATGCAGTTGGCTTAATTGCCACTTGCGAAAATATGCCAGATGCAGGCGCGATTAAACCAGGTGATATTCTCACTAGTATGTCTGGGCAAACGATAGAGGTGCTTAATACCGATGCCGAAGGCCGCTTGATTTTATGCGATGCGTTGACCTACGCTGAGCGCTTCGAGCCAAGCGCGGTGGTGGATATTGCCACGCTAACAGGGGCATGTGTGATTGCGCTTGGGCATCATCCTAGTGGCTTATTCAGCAACAAAGATGCACTGGCACATGAACTATTGGCGGCAGGCGAAATAGCGCACGATAGAGCTTGGCACATGCCATTGTGGGAAGAGTTTCAAACCCAGCTTGATAGTAATTTTGCGGATATGGCCAATATTGGTGGACGTGCTGGCGGCAGTATTACTGCGGCTTGCTTTTTATCGCGCTTTACCAAAAAATACGATTGGGCGCACTTGGATATTGCTGGCACGGCGTGGAAAAGTGGCAAAGAGAAAGGCGGAACAGGTCGCCCAGTGCCACTTTTAACGACATTCCTCGTGCAACGAGCACAAAAGAACTAGCACACAGCCAAATACTATCAATGACACGTATAGATTTTTATTTTAACGTGCTGGATAAGCAGCAAGTCATTGCAGATTTGGTGCAATCTGCTTTAAAAAAACGTCGCCAAGTCACTATTTTTGCGTCAGATGAGATAGCTGCGGGCAAGGTGAGTGCCAATTTGTGGCAAAATAAGCCTGAGTATTATTTGCCAAATGTGCAGTCCAATCATTTGTATGCCTCTAAAACGCCTGTGGTTGTTGGTTTTCAGGGCGATGATTTAACACACGATTTAATGCAAGACGATATGCTGATCAATTTAACAGCAAATGAACCTATTTTTTTTAGCAGATTTACGCAGTTAGTCGAGTTGGTGAGCAATGATGAGCAAGATAAAATGGCTGCGCGAGCACGTTTTAAATTTTATCGCGATAGAGGCTATGAAATTAAAAGCACTAATTATGCACAAATTTAAGCTATGGGCAAATTAAGCTCGATTAAAGCACGTTTTGAATAGAGAATATGGTGACAGATAAAAAAATACCCCTTCTTACCGAGGTTTACCAACCAAAGCCTAATGCGGAGCTTGAGTCAAGATCGAGACAGGCCGAGGCAACGTTAATTACCCCAGAATTGATTGCGCGCATAGCCGCTCACATCAAACCTAGATTGGAAGCCGACATTGCCAAAACGGTAACTGAGAGCGTGCGCGACGCGCTCGAGCAAGATTTAATTAAGGTGATTAAGGACGAGATTGTAACTTTGCAAGCCTCAATTGAAGCTAGAACTGTTGATTTTGTTGATAAAACTAAAGCAGACTTAAAAACAGACTTGCCACGCATGTACCAAGCTAGCGCCAATACGGTGTTTAATAATCTTTCTGAAATTATTTCAGATTTACAAACGGACACAATTTCAAAATTTGATACGACGCTATCAGAACTAACGCAAACTGCTGTAAACACCGCTAATACGCAAATTGGCTTGCAAGTGGAGGCCATACAAGCAGACACCAGTGCGCGAATTATGCAAGACATCAATCAGCAACTAAGCGCATTTCATGTGCAATCGTTGGGCAATCATCAGGCTTTGTTAGATCAAGAAATGCAGCAGGTTTTTGAATCCATCCAGAAGCAAGGCAAAGGCGAATTACAAGAGCAGTTACAAGCCATGCAATCCGAAGCTTTAGCTCAAATGCGCGCCACGTTTATTGAAGCCATGCCGTCTATTTACACTGCCGCGGTGGCGGAGCAGCAAGAGGCTATCACAACGCAGATTGGTGAGCGTTTAAATCAAGAGATGCAGGCGTTTCAAGTGCAATCTATAAACGATCATCAAGTGCAATTGGGTGATGCGCTGGCAGCTAATTTGCAGATCTTGAATCAACATGCTAAACAAGATTTACAACAGCAAATGAGCTTGCTTCAAGCTGATATTTTATCGCAGATGGGTACTACTTTTAATGAGGCTATCCCTAGTATTTATGCGGCTGCTGTAGATGAAGTTAAAGCTAAATTTGCCGACGAGATGACAGCCCAAAGCATGCAGTTGCGGGATAATTTCTTAGTAACCATCAACGGCGATTTACCAGCGGTGCAAGAGGTGCTACGTGATAATATTCAACAAATAATGGCAGTTTCGCTACCCAGTTTAGAGCTTGATTTACGCAATCAATTAACAACAGAGTTGCAAGATTTATTACTTAAAGTTAAGTTTGTGTTACCAAAATAAACTAGCCAGCATCAATTAAGGCTTTGTAAGCCTCTGCGCTTAAAAAGTGCGCGGTTTCAGTCATGTCATCTGGCTTAAACTTGAATATCCATGCGGCATAGGGCTTGTCGTTAATACCTTCTGGTGCGTTTAATAAAACCTCATTAATTTCGGTCACCACGCCATTCATCGGGGCATGTAAATCAGACCCTGTTTTCACCGATTCAACAATTCCGCATGGCGTGCCATTGACTAACACATGGTTTAGCTTAGGCGGCTCGATAAAAACAATATCCCCAAGTAAATCTTGTGCGTAATCTGTAATGCCTGTAAGCCATATTCCATCAGGGTTTTGGAGTACCCATAAATGTTCTTTAGTGTAATGCAACTGATTTGGTAATTTCACGGTCAGACCTTTTTGAATTACTTAGTGCTAAAATTTTTAATTTACAATAAAATTGTAGCAGTGTGCTTCTCTAATTTTCGCACAATGTTAAACTTTTTTATAAAATTTATTAGACGTGTCAAATTAGTCACAACTCAAAAAATGTTAATATTTGTTTTATAAATATGCGCTAAGTAATTGACATGCAAATCATTACTGCTTACTATTAAATCAAATGTTCGAGGTTAGGGGTAATGATGAAATTAATTTTTAAAAGAATGATGATATTTTATGTGGCGCTCACTTTGGTTGCGTCGCCAGTTGAGTTATTAGCTGCGCATAAAAAATCACATAAACGCATCTATACCAGCCAAAAAAATGCTTTAACTAAACATCGTATCTCTAGCCGCTACAAGGCTAGCAGCCAGAAAGTTAGTCTTAGATTGCGTGCAACGCGCCCGATACAAGTAGATAATCAGCAAAAAACTATATTTGGCGAAAGATATGATGGCAGTGGTATATTGCAGCTTGCTTCCAGCAAGGCTTTAATTATCAACCAAAATACGGGTGAAGTTGTTTACGCTAAAAATACCAATCAGCTTACACCAATTGCCTCTATTACCAAGCTAATGACTGCGATGGTCATGCTGGATGCTAATCAGTCACTCGATGACGAAATATATGTATCTGAGGAGGACGTAGATTATCTTAAAGGCACAAGATCTAGGCTAACAGTTGGGTCTGGGCTTAGTCGTAGCGATATGTTGCAGCTGGCTTTGATGTCCTCAGAAAACCGTGCTGCGTCTGCATTGGCGCACAATTTTCCTGGCGGTAGATTGGCTTTTGTAAAAGCCATGAATCTTAAAGCACAAGATTTAGGTTTAAAAAATACGCATTTTGTTGACCCTACAGGGTTAGATAGCGCAAATGTATCTACAGCAGAAGATTTGGCCAACATGGTGAAAGCGGCGTTTCAATATCCAGAAATCCGTTTAGCCACCACCAGTCCATCGCACGAGGTATACCTTGAAGGCCGTGAGTATCCAGTCAACTTCGTCAATACCAATGGCTTAGTGCGCGGTGGTGAATGGCAAATCGGCTTGTCTAAAACGGGCTTTATTAATGAAGCAGGGCGCTGTTTAGTGATGCAGGCTACTATTGCCGGCGAGCCTATGATTATCGTTTTGCTAAATTCTAATGGCAAGTTTACGCGGATTGGTGACGCCAAACGCATCCGCAAGTGGATTGAATATAATAATGAGGCGTTACCCACCACGACAGGACAATCACCTAACGAAATGATGGTAGCCAAAATTTCTTAAGTTACAAGTAGGCAACAAAAAACGGCGTTGAATGAATTCAGCGCCGTTTTTATTGGGACAATCTTAACAATTACTTTTTTGCAGCGCTTTTCTTAGCAGTAGGCTTTTTAGCGGGAACTTTTTTTGGCGCGGCTTTTTCAGTAATGGGTTTTTTCGCTGCTACTTTTTTAGTAGCCATTTTTCTTGTTATTGTCTTTTTAGCTGGCTCGCCTTTTGCAGCTTTCTCAGCCAATAAACCAAGTGCCTCATCTAGCGTTAATTCTTCTGGCGCCATGCTTTTTGGTAAGGTTGCGCGAATTTTTGCATGCTGCACATACGGGCCATAACGCCC
>JANLWF010000336.1:0-7365 GCA_031364385.1 Methylotenera sp. | reverse complement strand
TGATATTAGCGCCCATTTTAATCAAACATTCAGCCAAATCCACCACTTCTGGCTCTTTAGCAGCGTTTTCTAAAACTGTTTCACCCATCGCTAACGCAGCTGCCATCATTAGGTTTTCAGTGCCAGTTACGGTGACTATATCCATATAATAGCGTGCGCCTTGCAAGCGCCGATTAGGCAAATGTAGCGTACTGGCTTGTATGTAGCCGTGTGTAATGTGTATAGCCGCGCCCATGGCCTGCAGGCCTTTAATGTGCAGATCAACTGGACGCGAGCCAATAGCGCAACCGCCAGGCAGCGACACGCGTGCCGTGCCAAAGCGCGCCAATAATGGGCCAAGCACTAAAATAGAAGCGCGCATGGTTTTTACCATCTCGTAAGTCGCTTCAAACGATTGCACGTCGCTGGCATCTAGCGAAACTTTATCTGCATTACGGGCAATTTTAACGCCCATGGTATCGAGCAATTTAATGGTGGTATCAATATCTTTTAACGCCGCAACGCCGCTTAATATAAGCGGTGTTTCGGCCAATATTGATGCGCATAAAATTGGCAAAGCCGCGTTTTTAGCACCCGAAATGGTAATTTCGCCGTTTAGCTTAAAACCACCTTCAATAATCAATTTATCCAAGCTTAAGCCCCAGCCAGCATGGTTTGTAGCTCGCCGCTTTCGTACATGGCACGCATAATGTCGCTGCCGCCAACAAACTCGCCGCGCACATATAATTGCGGAATGGTTGGCCAGTTGGCGTATTGCTTAATGCCTTCACGTATTTCTTGGTCTGCCAGCACATCTACCGATACGTATTTTGTGTTGCAAGCATCTAAAATTTGTGTCGCCATGTTAGAAAAACCACATTGCGGAAATTTTGGATTGCCCTTCATATAAAGTACGACTTCGTTAGTTGTAACTGTTTCTTTAATTCTTGCTTGTGCGTCCATATATTGCTCCTATTTTCTATTCAATTCTTGCCACTGTGTGGGCGTATAAGTTTTCATGCCTAGCGCGTGAATCTCGGCACGCATACGATCACCTAGTGCGCCGTAAACCAGTTGATGCTGCGCCACCATGCGCTTGCCTTCAAACGCAGAGCTGACAATGACCGCATCAAAATGCGTGCCGTCATCGCCACGCACCTCAATAAAATCGCAGCTTAAATGCTGTGTAATATAACTTTTTAGTTGTTCTGCAGACAGCACTTTTTTTTAACCTCTTAACTTGTAGCCAGATTTTAACATTTTTAGCGCCAGCCATGCTAACCCGCCTAAAAATGCGGCAACTACAGCTAGGCTAATCCAAGGCGAAATATCGCCTTTGCCAAAAAAACCGTATCTAAAGCCATCTATCATGTAAAAAAATGGGTTTAAGTGCGACACTTTTTGCCAAAATGGCGGCAAAGAATGAATAGAATAAAACACGCCTGATAAAAACGTCAGCGGCATAATTACAAAGTTTTGAAACGCTGCCATTTGGTCAAATTTATCGGCCCAAATACCAGCAATAATGCCGAATGTGCCAAGTAACGCGCTGCCTAAAAATGCGAAAACAAAAATCCATATTGGATGCACAAGTGGTATATCGACAAACCAAATGGCGACAAAATAAATTGCCAAGCCCACCATTAAACCGCGCATGATAGCCGCCGCTAAAAACGCCATAAAAAACTGCAAATAGGTAAGTGGTGTAAGCAAAACAAAAATGATGTTACCCATCACTTTTGACTGCACAAGGCTAGACGAACTATTGGCAAAAGCGTTTTGCAGCAGCGACATCATAATTAAGCCAGGAATCAAAAACGCCGTATAAGGCACACCTGCAAACACTTGCACACGACCTTCTAGCACGTGTGAAAATATCAACAAATACAGCAAAGCCGTGAGCACAGGCGATGCGACTGTTTGAAACGCCACACGCCAAAAACGTAAAATTTCTTTTTTGAATAGCGTGTAAGTGCCACGCCATTGTTCTGATATATGTTGAGATATAAGATGATCAAAACTCATTTTTTACCTACCAGAGACATAAACACATCCTCTAAATCGGCTTCGAACAATTGCATATCTTCAATCGTCACTTTGGCTTTGCGTAATTCACCCAAAACAAATTCCACTTGGTTAAGCTCGGTAAGTGCTAGCGTAAAAACACTATTTTCGCCATTTTTTAATAAGGGCAATAATGTGGTTGGTAGCATCGCATGATTTTGATTTGACTGGTTTAGTTTTAAGCGTAAATTTTTACCTGCAAGGTTGGCCAATAAGTTGGCCGTGGTATCTAGCGCAACGATTTTGCCATCTTTCATCATTGCCACACGCTCACAAAGCGCTTCAGCCTCCTCTAGATAATGGGTAGTGAGGATAATGGTGTGGCCTTCGGCATTCAACTTTTTAATAAAGCCCCATAGCACCTGCCGCAACTCAACATCCACGCCTGCTGTGGGCTCATCCAACACAATCACAGGCGGCTTATGCGCCAATGCTTGTGCGATTAATGCGCGGCGTTTCATACCGCCAGAAAGCTTGCGCATATTGGTGTGCGCTTTATCGGTTAAATCTAAGCTTTCAATCACCTCATCTACCCAAGCATCGTTTTCTCGACCACGGCCAAAATAGCCTGCCTGAAAACGTAACATTTCGCGTACATTAAAAAATGGATCAAACACCAGCTCTTGTGGCACTACGCCTAGCGCCATACGCGCGGCTTGATAGTCATTGACTACGTCATGACCCATCACCGATATTTTGCCGTGAGTTGGCTTAAGTAAGCCAGCAATGAGATTAATCAGTGTCGATTTTCCCGCACCGTTTGGGCCAAGTAGCGCAAAAAACTCACCCTGTTGGATAGTTAAATCAATGCCATTGAGCGCGAGTAGACTGCCAAAGTGCTTGTGAATTTGTTCAACTTTAATGGCTGGTGCCATATTATTTTCTATCACCATATCTTTTTCTAAAAATAGCGACCTTAAAAACTTTGATTAGTTATTACAAAAAAACAAAACCCCACCGTAGAGATGGGGTCACAGTATAAAATTTAAATACATTAAAACAAAACAAACAAAGTTGATGCGTTTAGTTAATTAAATCGGCCACACCGTATAGCTGCGTTAAGGTGGTCAAATTTGCAGGTAAATTCACGAATTTTAATGGCTGGTTTTCTTTTTGCGCGCGGCGTTTCCACTCAAAAATCAAACTAATTGTCGATGTGTCAATATCCGTTACATTGGCAAAATCAACCGTAGCATTATCAATCATGCTCAATGACTTACTTGCCTCTAAAATTGCAGGCACAGCGCCAATCACCACATCGCCACTAATATTCCAACGATTACCTACTTGTGCTATTTGTGCCAAACTGGTTGTACCTTAGTTAAATGCGCCATTAATTTGATTTAATTGGATGCCGTGCTAGCTTGTGCGGCTTTAGATGTAAAAGCTTTGGCTTCCGCAGCCCTGTTTTTATCGCCTAATTTTTTAATCAAACTATCCAAACCATTGGTGCGGATTTCCTGTGCAAATTGACCGCGATAATTGGTGACCAAGCTCACACCTTCAATCACAATATCGTACACTTTCCATGCATCTGCTTGCTTTTCAAGCGTGTAATCCACAGCAATTGGCTGGCCACCAGGCTGTACAATGAGTGTTTTTACAGAGGCCACATTTGACTCACTCGCCTTACGAAATGGCTTATATTCGATGACTTGATTTCTATATTTAGATAGTGCAGTTGCGTAAGTACGTATCAGCAATGATCGAAACTCCGCTTGAAAAGCCGTTTTTTGCTCTGGTGTCGCTTTCGTCCAGTTTTTACCTAACACCATACGCGAAACTTTATCAAAATTAAAGTTCGGTACGATTTTTTCTTCGGCCAAGGCAAATATTTTTCCTTGGTCGCCCGCCTGAATGTCTTTATCGCTTTTAACCGCAGCTAAAACATCTTCCGCTGTTCTTTTTACTAGCTCATCTGGGCTTTCTATTGCAAATACAGTCACACTAAAGCACAACAAGCTCAATGCTATTAAAAATTGTTTAAACATTTTTGAATCCTTATTTTATATATCATTGCTTATTTTTATTTTAACGGGTCTTAATCTGAACTGGTTTTAACCTAAACTATTTACCAGATGGCTCGGCAGTTGCATCCAACGGGTTTGAACCTAACGCATCATCACTTGTTTTGGTTGATTTAGATGGCATTGATGCGGCAGGTGCTTTTTCTTCTGTCTCAGAGGCTTTATTATACAAAAACTGGCTAATCATTTTCTCTAATACCACTGCATCTTGCGTTTGTGCAATTTTATCACCATTTGCTAAATTGGTTTCATCGCCGCCTGCTTCCAAGCTAATATACTGCTCACCCAGCAAGCCTGCGGTATAAATATTAGCAAAAGTATCTTTAGGAAAATTATAACGTTTATCGACATTGAGACTGACCACTGCCTCGAAAGTTGCAGGGTCAAACTGAATATCGGCAACCCTGCCAACCACTACACCCGCACTTTTTACTGGCGCCCGTGGCTTTAAGCCGCCAATGTTTTCAAAATTTGCTGTCACCGTATAGGTTTCTGCAATATTGCTGGTAGTTAGGTTCCCCACCTTCATTGCCAAGCCCAGCAAGGCCGCTACGCCTAGGGCAACAAAAATGCCTACCCATAAATCTATCGTTGTTCTTTCCATTGTTTGCTCCTGCAAAGTTAATCTTTAAAGATTAATTTAAATAAAGTCCTAGCTATAAAGTAATCATGAATGAGGTTAATACAAAATCCAAACCTAATACCACAAGAGATGAAGTGACTACGGTTCTGGTCGTTGCGCGGCTTACGCCCTCTGCTGTGGGTGGCGCATCGTAGCCTTCAAATAATGCAATCATGGTGCAGGCCACGCCAAACACCACGCTTTTAATGACGCCATTGACAATATCGAGCCGCCAATCTACATTGGCCTGCATTTGCGACCAAAAGGCACCTGCATCTACGCCAATTAAGGGCACCGCCACTAAATAGCCACCTAAAATACCCACCATTGAAAACAAGGCTGCTAATATTGGCATAGCGATAACACCCGCCCAAAAGCGTGGCGCAATCACACGAGCGATGGGGTTAACTGCCATCATTTCCATCGCAGAGAGCTGTTCTGTAGCTTTCATCAAGCCGATTTCTGCTGTAATCGCTGTGCCAGCTCTGCCTGCAAATAATAAGGCAGTCACCACAGGGCCTAGCTCGCGCACCAGCGCTAGCGCCACTAGAACGCCAATGGCTTCTGAAGAACCGTATTTTTGTAATGTGTTATAGCCTTGCAAGGCTAATACCATGCCGACAAAAAACGCGGAAACTATAATGATTATAAGGGACATCACGCCTGTGAAATACACTTCGCGAATAGTGAGATGAAACCTACGGAAACTTTCACCAGAGGAAATCAGCGTGAGCCAGAATAGCCGCGCACCCGCACCCAGCCGCCAAATACGATCTGTAGAGCGGCCACCAATATTACGCAAGCTGCGTATTAACCCTGCTAGCAAGCTAGATCTTATCATTCTACAAACTCCAGCAAATCTTGCTTGTAATCACCCGCCGCGTAATGAAATGGTACTGGGCCATCTTTTTCGCCATACACAAATTGGTGCACAAACGGCAAAGTAGATTTGCGCAAATCGTCTGGCGTGCCTTCGGCTGCCACTACGCCATTGGCCACAAAATAAATATAATCGGCAAAGCTAAAGGTTTCTTCCACATCGTGCGTCACAATAATAGAGGTTGCGCCTAGCGCATCATTTAAGGTGCGAATTAAATCGCAAATTACGCCCATAGAGATTGGGTCTAGCCCTGCAAAAGGTTCATCATACATAATAATATCGGGGTCTAGGGCGATAGCACGTGCCAGCGCAACACGACGCGACATGCCGCCAGAAAGTTCAGCTGGCATCAGCTTATGCGCACCGCGCAGGCCGACTGCGTTCAATTTCATCAGCACCAAATCGTGAATCATGCTCTCGGGAAGCTTGGTGTGCTCGCGCATAGGAAAGGCGACGTTTTCATACACAGATAAATCGGTAAACATCGCGCCGTGCTGAAACAACATGCCCATTTTACGGCGCAATTGGTAAATGCCCTCACGGCTTTGTTTATGCACTACTTGACCATCGACGCGCACTTCACCTTTATTAGGTTTAATCTGACCGCCAATTAAACGTAGCAGCGTGGTTTTTCCGCTGCCGCTGCCGCCCATTATAGCCACCACCTTGCCGCGAGGAAACACCATATTGATGCCCTGATGCAACATGCGGCCTTTGTAGCCAAACGAGAGATTGTCAATTTCGACGATATTTTGGTTCATTTGTTGTACGTTTTAAGTTTGCAACTATTCTAATTCAAAACGCGCAACAAGCAATAGCTAAAACGGGTTTACTCAAACAAAAAGCCCGCACAAGGCGGGCTTACCTTAGAGCAAATTTGTTTTTTTAGAAGGCCATGCAAACGTTAAACACACCCGCATCTACTACTGCTGCGTTGGTATCCCATGCTGCCGCAGCTGTATAAACTCTCAGTGATCCAGTTTCGGTATTGCTATCATCTAGAGTTGTATCTAGTTGTTTGGCAAATTTACCTAGTATGCCTGCTGAGCAAATCACATAAGCTCCACTCATTGGCGTTGGAAGAACAGGGATGTTTGTTGCTCCTGCAACACTTTGTATACCAATTCTACCGCCATCGGCGTTTGTAGGATAGTAACCCGCACCACCAACTACTGTAGGGCCAGGAGCTAACCCAGCTAAGCGTACATGTTGCCAAAAAATTGCAGACTCATCAGTAACTGTAGTGGAATCCCAATTGCCGCTAATTACGCCATTACCTGCACCAGCCCCTGCTTGATTAGCGGTAGCACCAAGGTGAGCAACCGCTGCCAAATCATCTCCTGGCAGCGCTCTATACTTATCTTGATAGCCATAAATATACACCTGAACGTTTTGGAAATCGCGTGCCATGTTTTTAACTTTGGCACTATTAATCAGCTCTTGCCCCCGTAGCACGCCGCCAAGTAACAAGCCAATAATCACTAAAACGATGGCTAGCTCAATGAGGGTGAAACCTGTTTGCTTGTTCATTTATGGTATCCTTTATCTTGTTGTATGGTGTGGTTTTTTGGTTTAATAGTGCACACTCGGTGTTTTTCATGCAAATGTCGTGCCAACCAAGCGGAATCATACTTTTCGTGGTATTTGCCATGTTTAATGATTTTTTACAATTAAAAGCATGATGAAAACTCATCGTTTGTGACAAAATTTTGACACCCTATTTTAAAGCGCTTTTTTATATTATGCTTAACTCAACTATTTAAACTAAGGCTAAACCCCATGTTCAATCACGC
>JANLWF010000200.1:0-2103 GCA_031364385.1 Methylotenera sp. | reverse complement strand
GGCCAGCGTAAATTATCTTTAAAATCAAGTAAGGCATTTTGCGAATTTAAAATGACTTCGCCACCAGCTTCGTCGGCTTCAATGCTGCCAGATATATTGCTAAAACCAGGGTTTTTTTGGAAAGCAGTTAAGCCTAATTTTTTAAAAGTAGTGTTGATTTTGTAAGCACTTGGCTTGTTTGCTTCGCCCTCATAGCTTAACGCTAGGGCTTGCAGCTCGCCCACAGGAGCAAGGCCTTTTAACTGGCTAGTTAGGTTATCTGGCAGGGTAAAGTAGGGCGAAAGTTGTTTAATAGCAGCCAAATTAAATTGGTCTAGTTTAAGGTCGGCTTTTACCCAAGGCTTGCCATTTCTAGTGCTTGTCGAATAGTATCCGCTGCCTTTGCTAATATTGAGGCCAGTATTACTACTAAGCTTGATATTGTGCGCGCTAATGGTTTGCGTATTTTTGAAGTCGCTCCAACCTATATCGCCAGATAATTGCTTGGCAACAAAAGGCGTGGTGTGCTTGTTCACAATAATAGATACATTGCTTAATGCGGTACGAATTTCCACTTTTTGAATGGTGGCATCAGCAAAGTCTAGCCAAACTTGAGCGTCGCCCATGCCTGTTTGTAAGTCAACTGGGTGATTTAGAATTTTATAGTCCAACCAAGGCTGCCAAACCGCTAAATCAGCTTGTTTAAGCTGCAAAAAAAGATCACCGTGCCATTCTTTAATTTTGCTCACATCGCGCCCTACAAAGCGACCATTGGCTTCTATCAATTGGCTGGTGCCGATTGAAGGTAATGCGGTAACACTAAATTGGTGCTGACCAAACATGCTTTTCCAAGTTGGGTTTGAGAGTGTGAGGTTCAACTGTTTAAGCGATAGTGGCGGCGCTTGGCGTAAATCGTCCAGCCAAGTCACTTGCGCGTTTTTAATAGTTACTTCTGCTTGGCTGAGCAGCCAGTTAGGGAATTCTGGCTTAGTAGTACCTGCTAAACTGATGCCAGCTAAATAAACGTCGCCATCGGTTTTGCGTCGTATGGTGAGTTCGGGCTGATGCACCACAAGCTCTGCTAGGCGCGGCTGAAGCAAGGGCAGGCTTAGCCATGAAATGTTCGCTTCAACATTATTTAAGTGCAAGGCTGATCGGTTTTCAGTATCAAATATATCGATACTTTTAAGCCCTATATGTGGTGATATGCCATCCCAACTAGTCAAGATGTTGCCTATTGTGATTTTTTGTCCAGCAGTTTTGCTGGCATAAGCGGCAATATCGTCTTTGTATTCATCAATATTCGGAAAGATAATAAAGCGCACAGCCGCCACTGCAAGCACGAATATAATCAACAACAAAGTGATTACGTACAACACCCAACGCGTTAGTTTTATTAGATGAATCATGGTTGGGTAGGTTCAGGTCTTTTTTGATAACAAGTAAGCATTGAAATGAGCGTTTATTTTACTTTAATTTATGTGAATAACTTGTTAATAAAACGTAAACATTAGGTGAGTAATAGTGCTAGATTGCTTTAGAATAACGCCTTTTGGCAAATTTGGCTTACATTAAGGCTTTGCATTGATTCAATTTAGAAATTTAACACTCACTCGCGGCGCAAAAATATTGCTAGAAGCGGCTTCGTTTCAGCTCCATCCTGGGCATAAAGTCGGCTTGATTGGCGCGAATGGCGCGGGTAAATCTAGCCTGTTTGCATTGCTGCGCGGTGAGTTGCACCCAGAAGTGGGCGATTTAGATATGCCGCCCAATTGGGTAATTGCGCATGTGGCACAAGAAATGACCGAGCTTAGCCAAGCCGCGATTGAGTTTACGCTGGATGGCGATGCCGAGTTGCGCGAAGTAGAGGTGGCGTTGATTGACGCCGAAACCAATCATCAAGGCGAAAAAATTGCCGAGTTGCATCATCGCTTAAGCGATATTGAAGGTTATAGCGCCAAGGCGCGCGCCTCGGCCTTGCTAGATGGCTTAGGCTTTACGCAAGCTGATTTAACGCGACCTGTGAGCGATTTCTCTGGCGGTTGGCGCGTGCGTTTGAACTTGGCGCGTGCCTTAATGTGCCGCAGTGACTTATTGCTGCTGGATGAGCCGACCAACCACTTG
>JANLWF010000304.1:0-13749 GCA_031364385.1 Methylotenera sp. | reverse complement strand
AATATCTTTCGCTGTTAGCACCACAGCTATTTCTGCTACTGAAAGCAATTCAGCCACAACAAACGACTGGCAAAGCTCATTAGCAGCAGAGTTCTCTAAACTGGATGCTTCAGGCAACGGTTTATTAATGCCATCAGAGGCCTCTAGAGGCAAAGCATTTAGCAAAAAAACCTTTGCTGCTGCTGATACCGATAATGACGGTACAATAGATCAAGCTGAATACATTAATCATAGAATCAGTATGGGTGCAAAAAATCTGCCTGGTACTGCAAACAAGAGCACAGTGTCTGATAGCGGCTCAGCCAATACTGCTACGGAAATGCCTAGCACTACAGGTAATTTAGATAACGACACGGCCGACAGAACAGCTGCAATGACACAAAACAATGCTGAAACCAAAAAACGCACTGTAGGCGTTGTAATTGATGATAGCGTGATTACTACAAAAGCCAAAGCAGCAATCTTTAGTACACCCGATTTAAAAACCTTGCAAATTAGCGTTGAAACCCGTCAAGGTGAAGTCACTTTAACAGGCATGGTGGATAACCAAGCTACGAAAAAGAAAGCAGAAGAAGTGGTCAGAAATATTGATGGTGTAAGCACTGTGATGAACAACTTAGAAGTAAAAGGCTAAATCTTTTTTAGCATGCAAAATTGTAGTGCTAAATGCCTAAAGTAAGTTCAAATTACAACAATGCCCTGCAACCCACGTATATATTGGCTTGCAGGGCATTGCGCTTTTATATTGGTGTAAGAAACATGCTTTACAATCTGCTACCAGCATAATTTACTTTAACAGCCATAGCCTTAATAAAAAATTTAGAGAAAGAAAATGGCGGTTTTCTGTGAGTACTTAACCACTAAAAATTATTTTGATTTTTTGCTGAATGATTTTTTATCTGATTTATCGTCATTACTCCTAAAGTTATTAAAACATCTACATTTAATTAGTTGATCAACTTGTAGATAAGTTAATTATAAAAGCTTCATAAAAGCCGTCTTTTCGACGACGCACGCAAAAATTATTTATTTTCTATATGTTGCATAACGAACATACATAGACTCTAGTTACGCCTATTATATTGACGATACATAATGTAATAATTTGGGGTTATCGATGGCTGAATTAGCAAATCCAAAACAAAATCATTTGCTTGACGCTTTGCTAAGCGCAGAGTTTGATCGATTATCACCCGACTTAGAGCTTGTAGAAATGACTCTGGGCCAAGTGCTTTACGAGTCTGGGGGAATGTTAGAACATGTGTACTTTCCTACCAATTCCATCATCTCATTACTTTACGTGATGGAAAATGGTTCTTCGGCCGAAATTGCTGTAGTGGGCAATGAAGGTATTTTAGGCATATCACTGTTTATGGGTGGCGAAACAACCTCTAGCCGTGCCATTGTGCAAAGCTCAGGGCATGCTTACCGTTTAAAAGCGCAATTACTAAAAGATGAATTTAACCGCGCCGGCCCAGTGCAGCGTTTATTGCTGCGCTACACCCAAGCACTGATTACGCAAATGGCGCAGACTGCAGTGTGTAATCGGCATCACTCTGTAGAGCAGCAATTGTGCCGCTGGTTATTATTAAGCTTGGATAGGCTGGCTACTGACCAGCTGACTATGACTCAAGAGTTAATCGCAAATATGTTAGGCGTGCGACGTGAAGGTGTGACTGACGCCGCTGGTAAATTGCAACGTGACGGCTTAATAAATTACAGCCGTGGCCGCATTACGGTGTTAGATAGGCCAAAGTTAGAAAAGCGTAGCTGTGAATGCTATCAAGTAGTCAAAGCAGAGTTTGATAGGCTATTACCTGCTTTGCATGGTATTGCTACTTAATAATTAGATTTACTAACCCTAAGAAAGCTTATTAAACAAAATAGATTAACCGATTTTAAGCTATGTGTGCTAATGCACAGACAACTTTTTTTCTTATGCTGATAATACAAACATACTGAGTAAGCATGTTATAAAAAGGTTAATGGTGTATGCAAAAACAATTGATTAGCTTAAAAGATGAACCTACTCACGATGATAATATTGTTACTATCAACAGTAGCGAATCAAACTTAAAAGACAACTTAAAGCGTGATGCAAGAGCTCTTGCAGCTATTGTTATTCAAGCTAATTTACAAGACCCTAATATTTCAGAACCTGTTGTTATCGACAAATTGGTTTACAAAGAAAAAATACGTGCCGAAATTGCACTAAATTCTATCAATGATGCTGTCATTTGTGTCGATATTAACGGCAAAATTGATTACTTAAATAATGCAGCAGAAAAAATGACAGGTTGGGCGCGGCAAGAAGCAAATGGCCTCCCAATTAACCATGTATTTAATATTATCAATGGCAGCACTCGCAAGCCTGCTTTAAACTCAACTGATTCTGTATTGCAAACCAACAAACCACGTGATTTGGCGGTTGATACTGTTTTGATTCAACGTGATGGCAGTGAAGTGGCGATTGAACATTCATCCTCGCCCATTTACAATTGGGATAGTCAATTAAGCGGTGTAGTGATTGCGTTTCATGATGTGAGCGAAACAAAAGCCATGGCGACAAAAATGGCGCATCTCGCTCAACATGATTATTTAACCAACTTGCCAAACCGCGTATTGTTAAACGATCGTATTGCTCAAGCAATTGCTTTAGCCAATAGGCATCAGACGCAAATCGCTATCCTTTTTCTTGATTTAGATAATTTTAAGCATATTAACGATTCACTAGGCCATGCAACTGGTGACAAAATATTGCAATCAGTCACTAAACGTTTGAAAAATTGTGTGCGTGAAAGCGATACAGTAAGCCGTCAAGGTGGTGATGAATTTGTTATTTTATTGGCCGAAAATAAAAATAGTAATGATGCCGCTGTGTCTGCCCAAAAAATATTAGATGAACTAAAGGCAGCCCATACTGTGGATAGAAATCAATTGCACATTACCACAAGTATTGGCATTAGCCTTTATCCTGCCGACGGTTTAGATGCAGAAACGCTACTTAAAAGTGCAGATACTGCCATGTATTATGCCAAGGAAAAAGGCCGCAACAATTACCAGTTTTTTATACCCGACATGAACAAGCGGGCAGTACAGCGTTTAATTTTAGAAAGTAATTTAAGGCTGGCTTTAGAAAAACAACAATTTACTTTGAATTACCAACCAAAAGTAAACCTAGTCACTGGCCAAATTACAGGTGCAGAAGCGTTACTACGTTGGCAACATGACGAATGGGGCGAAGTGTTACCCAATACATTTATGCCAGTGGCCGAAGATTCTGGCCTAATTGTCCCTATTGGCCGCTGGGTATTAAGCCATGCTTGTAAGCAGGCAAAAAGTTGGCAAAATATGGGCCTGCCACCCATAACAGTTGCAGTCAATATTGCTGGCCGAGAGTTCATGCATAAAGATTTTGTTGAAGGTGTACGTGCAACATTAATTGAAACTAGGCTAGAACCGCACTTTTTAGAGCTGGAAATTGCCGAGAGCGTGTTGATGCGCGATGCTGAATATAGTAAAAATATACTGCTGCAGTTAAAACAGATGGGGATAAAACTAACAGTGGATGATTTTGGCACTGGCTTTTCTAACTTAAGTTATTTACAACAATTCCCTATCGACGTGCTTAAAATTGATCAATCGTTTGTACAAAATATAGAATCAGCTAAAAATGGTGGCGCAATTATTAGTGCCATTATTAATATGGCCAATTGTCTCAATCTGAACGTTGTTGCTGAAGGCGTGGAAAACTCCAACCAACTAGCCTTTTTAAAAACACACCAATGCGAAGAAGGACAAGGCTATTTTTTCAGACACCCATTAATGGCAGAACAGTTTTCACCATACCTTTCAAACAGTATGTCCGCCTCATCAGCCACCAATTAGCTCTAAGCATTCTTTTTAAAACTCATCTTATATGTTAGTTATCGTACAGATAAATCTGCCTACTAAGTACAAAATACTCCTTACAAGCTGAGATTAAAAAAATGGAATTCGCCAGTTTTTATTATCACAGTATTTTTATTTAGGAGAACGAATATGAGTTATCAAGACCGCGATACTTACGGTATGTACAGCAGCAATAATGGTGATGGTCCAGGGCCACAATTGATGGGTGCTGATACTTTAATTGGCAACGATGTTTATAGCCAAAATGAAGAGGATTTAGGTGATATAAAAGAAATCATGCTAGACACTAACACTGGCAAGGTTTCTTATGCAGTGTTGTCGTACGGTGGGTTTCTAGGCATGGGCGAAAAACTATTCGCGGTGCCTTGGGAAGCCTTAAAACTAGATACGGAAAATAAAAGATTTGTGCTAAATGTTGACTCAGAAAAGTTAGAATCAGCACCTGGCTTTGATAAAGACAATTGGCCTAATATGGCAGATGAAAAGTGGGCTGATGGTATACACAGTTTTTACGGCACACATTATAAAAGATCTGACTCAATGCACTCTAGCATGTAGATTTCCTCCCACCACGTAGCCTAATTGCGTGGATTAGCCCTCAGTACCTCGGTATTCGAGGGCTTTTTTTACGATAAATTTTTTAAATCATATTAATTAAACTATGCGGGGGAGGAAGCGGTGATGAAATTGTTTTATTTGGTCTTGTTGAATATCAGCAAACGACGCTACACGATGCCACTGCGTGACTTGGAAACCCTCTCTAAATAGGTTTAGTATACAGTTGCCGCAAGTTTGATTAACTGTCGTTTACACAAAATTCAGGACAGCCCCAAGACCCGCCCAACTGTATGGATTGTTTAGATTTTCATGCCTTCTAATAACGAAGCCATGTCATCTGCATGCTCTTCCTCCATCGCCAATATTTCTTTAATCATGCGCTGGGTAGTAGGATCGTTATTGGCTAAATATGCTACAAACTCTCGATAGCTTTCTATGGCGATGCGCTCTGCAATCAAATCTTCTTTTATCATCGATACTAGGGTATCACCTGGCATATATTCCGCATGGCTACGATCACTTAACCCGTCAGGTGAAAAATTTGGCTCCCCACCTAGTTCAGTAATGCGTTTTGCAATACGGTCTGCATGTGCCATTTCTTCTTTGGCGTGTGCTAAGAACTCTGGCTTAACTGATTCTGAATGAATGCCTTTTGCCATAAAGTAATGTCGCTTATAGCGTAAAACGCAAACTAGCTCTGTTGCCAAGGCCTCGTTTAACAATTGAATCACTGCATCTTTATCTGCCGCATACCCAGTTGTTACTGCGCCCTCTTCTACGTGCTGGCGTGCGCGTTTACGTAAGGTTTTAGTATCAGTTAATGCGTTTAAATTACCTGCGAGACTAACATTAGTTAACTGACTATCATTTTTTTGATGTGCACTTTTTGAAGTATTCATTGTTTTCCTTATGCTTTTACACGGTAAATATTTTTAAATTCGTATATCATAAATTGATTTATTTCGTTATTTAAGCCGTCCAATTGAAGCGCTTTTTCATTGTTAAGCTGTGATCTAGCACTAAAGGTGTCATCCAAATGCGCTTGATCATGGATACCAGTATTTGTGCTAAATATAGCTAGGCTTAAAATAACTACGCTTGCAGCAAGGGCAGTAATAACAAACTCCCTTAAACTAAATTGTTGTTTTGTCATCTCAACTCCTTGCGTGAAGGCTGAGATCTTTGATTGTTGAGCAATTTTTTATTGCCCATATCTAAAATGGTATTAATTAAATTATGTACGTTTTCAACAGTATCATACTTAACTAAATATAATCCGCACTTGGACTTTTTCATGAAATGTGTTTTCTTTTCGTTCATAATTTTCATGATTTCACCTCATCTAAATTTATTTTTGGGTTTATTTATGGGTTTATTTTGGGCTAGGTTTGTTTTGCTTACGATCAAAATCTGCCATGTCTTTAAACATGTTTTTTACGCCATCAAGCTGTCTTGTCGCCCTATCATTTTTTTCTTTTCGGCTGTCATGTGCTGCACCCACTAAATCAGCCTGAAAGACGTTTGTAGCTTTTAAAGGCGCGTCATCAAATTCACTATGATTCCTTTTGGCTTTTAATTCTGACCAACTGCTACTGTTTCTATCTCGGTGCATTTGTAATCCTTACATTGTTGATTGCAAATAAATAAATTAATGATTGTTCGTCTGGCTATCTATATTTTTTTGATTACTTTGCCAATCTGAAAGCTGGTGTTCTGCTTCAAATTTATCAATACCGTACATCACCTGAATTTTTCCAGCTAAATGTTCACGCTTACCTGCGATAACCTCTAGTTGGTCATCGGTTAATTTGCTCCATTGTTGCTTAACATTGCCTTTAAATTGTTTCCAGTTTCCTTCTATTAGATCCCAGTTCATTTTCAATCCTTACAAAATGTCAATTAACAACGGTTGTTATTTAGTCGATTAAGCAGTCTAAATTTAATTGCTCACAGCGTCGGTGTGGTAACGCACATAACGACTATGTTTTGCTTACGTCGCTAAAAAACGTTCATTTTCAGCTGTTAGTATTTCTTCTACTGATAATGATTTTTTTTCAAAGCACGCCGATGCATAATCCCAATCCACTACAGACCACCACGCTTTCAAATAGTCTGGACGCCTACTTTCATAACGCAGGTAATAGGCATGCTCCCAAACATCGTTTAGCAACACAGGCAATAAATTTTTCATTAAAGGATTGTCGTGCCCAGAAGTAGTAATGACTTGCAAGTTAGCGCCATTTTTTAAACTGCACACTAGCCACACCCAGCCAGAGCCAAAGACTTTAGCGCCTTCATCCTCAAAACACTTTTTAAATTCGGCAAAACTGCCAAAGTCACGATTAATTGCGTCGCGCAGCGATCCTTTTGGCTCATTTGCACTAGTTGGTTTCATTGCATTCCAGAACATGCTGTGATTAACATGCCCGCCTGCATTATTGTGAACTGCTGTTTTAATTGAAGCTGGCAATTCATCTAAATTGCACAAAAGCCATGCTGCGGATTTATTTTGAAGCTCTGGAAATTTTTCTAATGCTTCATTGAGTTTTTTTACGTAGCTTGCATGGTGATTGTCATGATGCAATATCATCGTACGTGCGTCTATGTATGGCTCCAGCGCTGCATAGTCATACTTTAAAGGGGGCAGTTGTTGTTTTTTTATGCCAGCCTTAGCAATTGATGTAGAAGCCGATTGCAACGTTTCATTAGTTAGCTCATTCATTGTGTTTTCTCTTTAAGTGTGATTACTTAAATGAGAATTTATATTTTTGCATTTGTGTCGTCTGTACGCTTGCACACATTGCTATTGGTAAATTGATAATATTATTTGTACGCAAGCGCACTGATGACTTTTTCTACCAATATCAAAATTAGACTGTTATTAAGTGTGCTGGCGAACAGACTTTTTTATCAGTTAGATTAGATTGCTTAAGACGACTCTTTGTAGCCTTCGGCATCTGGAAATATAATGCAATATTCCTTTTGCCGTCTGTTGTGTTTTTAAACATTACAGTGCTAAAAATTAAGGATGGTTTGCGTGACACTAAAACAAGCTCCATTAGGTAGTAACCGATTATTAAATTGCTTGCCTGAAAATAATCGAACACAGTTTATTGATTACTGCGAGGTGGTAAATCTCAACCTAAATGAGGTCATTGGTAATCCAGGCGACCGAATTGCTTATATTTATTTTCCTGTTGAGGGCATCATCTCTTGGGAGAAGAAAATTGCTGATAGCCCATATCTAGTAGTCACTTTGATTGGTAACGAAGGCATGTTATGCATTAGCTTAATGTTAGATGTAGACATAACACCTTGCCGCGCGGTGGTACAAAGAGCAGGCTATGCCTTACGGATTTCAGCAGTCGATTTTATGCATCAAATAGAGCATAACTCTACGCTTAATGCGTTGCTAAAACGCTATGTGTTTGTTACTTACAGTCAATTGCTTCAAACTAATGCATGCAACCTTTTTCATGTACTTGAGAAAAGGTTGGCGCGATTGCTGCTCATGTTTCAAGATAGATCGCAATCAGATGAGTTGCATATAACGCAAGAGCTACTAGCGCAAATGCTGGGTGTACGTAGAGTAGGCGTTACTATGGCAGCGGGCTCACTGCAACGAAAAAATTTAATTAGCTACAGCAGAGGCGATTTACTTATTCATGATAGCACTGGCTTAAAAGCTGTATCATGCTCGTGCTTTCAAGCAGATAAAGACATCTACGAGCAAATTATAACTGCAAAAAATAATACGCTATTGATTGAACCTGATATTGATGAAATTTTGAATTAACTAAAACTGTATGTTGAAAAAAATTAGCCATAAACTTGTAGAAAATATTATTTGAAAATTTAACATTTTTTTATGGCTAATCTAATCGCTCAAACGCCACTAATGGCGTCATTTAGATTACTTGGCTTTTAGTCGCATATCATTTTTAACTGAGGTTACACCTTTGATACCACGTGCGACTGATGCAGCTTTTGCAATATCTGCTTCTGAATTAACAAAGCCACTTAATTGAACAACACCTTTAAAAGTTTCTACATTGATCTCAGCAGACTTTAAAGTTTCCTCATTAAGTATGGCAGCTTTTACTTTTGTAGTAATCACTGTGTCATCTATATATTCACCAGTGCCTTCTTTGCTAGCCGTAGAGGCGCAGCCTAGCATGGTGACAAATACAGCCGCTAACATAAAACTGACCATCATTTTAAATTGTTTCATTTTTACTCTCCATATAAATTAAAACTAACAGTCGGGTTTTTTAACCCCACTGGTAACGATAGAAAACCGTAACCTAAACATCATGTACCATTTATTTGGGGAGGTATGTGCGCTGGCGTACTTAGCGTATAAAATTTTAAGTGTATAGTTTCAAAAAAATGCATCATCTTTAAGATGTGCTAATAATCAGGGTAAAAAAATGTTTCCTAGATATCCAGCTCTATTAATTGTAAAAATGATTGCTATTGCTAGTTTGCTTGCACTGCCTGCTTGCAGTTCAATGCCAATCTTAGTGCCCGATATGGCGATGCAGTCACCTAAAGCTATCACGCTAGAAAATGCACATGGTGCATTAAGCAACCAGCAAAGCAAAAAAATAATCGCCAGAATAAAAAAAGATGGCGTAGAAACTAATATTTTCGACAAACATTTAGCGCTTATATCAGAAATTGTAGGTAGTCCTTTAATGGTAGGTAACAAGGTGGATTTACTCATAGATGGCCCAAGCACCTACGCCGCCATGCTAAGTGCAATTGAAACTGCAAAAGACCATATTAATATGGAAACCTATATTTTTGAAGATGATGAAGTTGGCCAACAATTTGCATCTGTATTAATTGCTAAACAAAAAAATGGCGTGCAGGTTAATTTAATTTACGATAGCGTAGGCTCGCTTAGCACACCAAAAGAGTTTTTCACCACACTGAAAGAAAGTGGCATTAATGTGCTGGAATTTAACCCCATTAATCCGCTTATCAAGAAAAAAGATTGGGATGTAAATCAGCGAGATCATAGAAAACTCCTGATCATTGACGGTAAAACTGCCTTTTTAGGTGGTATTAATATTAGCAGCGTGTACTCTAGTGGCTCGTTTGGTAAGTCATTAAAAAAATTAAATAAAAATACAAATAGCATTCCTTGGCGCGATACACACTTACAGTTAAGTGGGCCTGCAGTAGGTGAATTTCAAAAAATGTTCATGGAAACTTGGGCGGAGCAAAAAGGTGAGCCCTTAGCCTCAAAAGAATATTTTCCTGTATTAATTAATCAAGGCAATGAAGTTGTGCGCGCCATTGGCAGCTCGCCCGAAGAACCTTATAGCCAAATTTACGTAACCTTGTTATCAGCTATTAATAGCGCTGAAACCCAAGTGTTTTTAACGAATGCTTATTTTGTGCCAGACCCACAACTACTTGCTGCACTTAAAGACGCAGTAAAACGCGGTGTAAATGTAAAGCTGCTTTTGCCAGAGAAAACTGATTCTACGCTTGTATTTTATGCATCGCGTTCTTATTACGATGAGTTATTAAGTGGGAATGTTGAAATTTACGAACATCAAGCAGCGCTACTTCATGCCAAAACTGCCCTCATAGATGGCGTATGGTCTACAGTTGGCTCTACCAACCTTGATTGGCGGAGTTTTGTGAACAATCAAGAAATCAATGCCGTAATGCTAGGACAAGACTTTGGTGCACAAATGCAAAAAATGTTTGAGCAAGATTTAGTTTCTTCCAAGCAAATCACATTACAAGACTGGCGTAAACGTTCAATAGGTGCACGCATTAAAGAGCGCTCTGCCCGCTTGTGGGCACGATTTCTGTGAGGTTTTTAGCCTGCAAAAATAGAAATGGAAAGCTGCAAATGATAATCTTTAGTCAAATAATGATCAGGCCATCAATGTTAAAACTAATTCTACTGATTGTATTTTTAACTAGCCAACATACAATCGCTAATGCGGCAAATCCATCGGCCGATAATTTTGTGAATGCGCTACTTGGTCAGCATAAAGCTTTAAATAAAGAGTTACTGAATAATCAATTTAAACGCCCGTTAGTACTTTACTCTACCGAATCACCAGAATCCTTAAAAGGGGAAATTTATGCGGTGCTAGATTACCCATTCAAAAAAGTAAACAGCGCTATAAACAATCCAAATCATTGGTGTGATGCACTTATTTTGCATATTAATGTTAAATATTGTCGCGCCGAAAATAGCAATGCAGGCACTGGCATTGCTGGTACTGTGTTAAATATTAATTTAGGTAAAAAGTATGATCAGCCACTAATAGAAACCTATCAGGCTAAGTTTAACTACGAAAGCATTAGTAGCGCTGCCGATTACTTCTCAATAGAAATGAAAGCTGCAGATGGGCCGCTAGGCACAAAAGATTATCGTATTTGGGTAGAAGCTACTCCTCTGAATAACAATCAAACTTTTTTACATTTTACTTATGCTTATTCATTTGGCTTATCAGGGCGTTTAGCCATGAAAGGCTATTTGGCCACCATAGGGAAAGATAAAATTGGTTTTAGTATTCTTTCTGAGCAAAATGGTAAGCCAGAATATGTTCAAGGTGTACGCGGCGTGGTAGAGCGCAACACCATGCGTTATTACTTGGCAATTGATGCTTATTTGGCTGCAGCTAATACCGCAAATAATGATAATACTGAAAATGGCCAGCTAAAAAGACGACTAGAAAATTGGTTTGATAGCACAGAGCGTTATGCAATGCAGTTACATGAAGTAGAAAAAACTGATTATCTCAGCATGAAGCGAAGTGAGGTTGAACGGCAAAAAATAGTAAAATGACTTTGTAACTAAGCAATAGAGGGTTAAAAAAAGACACCATTAGCCTTTAACTGGCACTATGCTTATAAGCTAACTCAGAGTGACAAAATATGTAGGGGCTTAGGTCTCATATAATCTCCTAATAAGCTAATAAAATACCAGCAAACTTATCCGACTGCGAAACTAGACACAACTCACTGTTATTTCTTGCTAATTAACGATTTGGCCTCTGCGATATTAGCAGCCACATCTTGCATTAACGCGGTATCTTCTTTGTCAATTAATGACTGCAATTGCTCCCAAACATTGATTGCTTTTGCATAGTTTGCCTGTTTAAACGCGATAGTGCCCGTTAATAGCAATGCTTTAGGATGGTTTGGATCGAGCTTAAGTGCCTGCTCTACCAACTCACTGGTTTTAGCATCGAACTGACCATTGTTTGTGACCGCCAATGCATCTGCATAATCGGCAAATAATTGTGGGTCAGTGGGGATTAAATTAACAGCTTTTTCAAACGCGGCTACCGCCTCTTTATGTTGTTTTATTTCAACATAAGTGTGCGCAAGCAAGGCCCAACCTTCCGCATTGTCTGGATTTCTTTCTTGCTTGGCCGCCAGCCTTTGCGCCATAGCACTAAGGTCGCCCATCTCATGACTATCAGAATTTGCGCCCATAGCCATAGGAGAGGACATAGTTTTTGTAGGCTCGCTCACACTTGGCACATCTGGGCTACCTACTTTCCAATAAATCAGGCCTGCTAAAATTGGCACCAGTATAAAAACTCCCAACAAAGAGTTGGCTTTTAAGCTTTTTATCATAGTTAATTTCTCGCCAGATACCTTGCCAGCTGACAACTTGAGTGCAGAGGTAAAAATAAAGGTTGAAACCACACCTAAAATAAAGCCTGCAATTAATGATGTCATGTTCATGCATCTTCTCCTTTAATATCATCACTTCCTGCATGCTTTTTAAGCACTCGATACAGCACAAATCCGCCAATGATAAGCAACAAAAATGGTCCAAACCATAGCAAGGCCGTACTGTTATTGACTGGAGGGCGATAGCGCACAAAATCGCCATAGCGCGCTACTAAGTAATCTACCACTTCCTTATCGCTCTTACCTTGGCGCAGTTGTACGCGGATTTCTTTACGCAGATCTTCTGCCAACGGTGCGCTAGAATCTGCAAGCGTGCTGTTTTGACACACCAAACAGCGCAACTCTTGTGACATGGCTTTTAAGCGGGCTTCGAGTGCTGGGTCTTCTGCCAATGGCTGGGCTTCGCCCGCAAAGGCGGAATTAATGATCAACAAGACTAGAATCAATAGTTTTTTCATCGTTGCAACTCTTTAATTAAGGGTGCGATTTTAGTCAACAAAATCTCTTCGGTAATCGGACCAATTTGTTTGTAGCGAATAATGCCAGCTTTATCAATCACATAGGTTTCTGGTACGCCATACACCCCATAATCAATACCAATTTTTCCGTCAGCATCTGTCGCAACGGCTCGGTAAGGGTTGCCGTGTTCCAGTAGCACGGCGAGTGCTTCTGCATCGGTATCTTTGTAATCAAGTCCATAGGTGGCGATTTGTTTGGTTTTTTCCATTGCCATTAATAATGGGTGCTCCTCACGGCAGGCTACGCACCATGATGCCCAAACGTTGAGCAGCCATACTTGGCCTTTCATATCGGCAGTATTAAAGGCTTTATCCGCTGCACCTAAAATTGGTGCTTTAAACTGAGGCGCGGGCTTTCCCACCAATGGCGAAGGTACTTCATGCGGATCTAAAAACAAACCTTTAAATAGGAATCCAACCGCGATGAGAAACAAAGCGAGTGGTATTAAATATTTAGCCATTCTATTCATATTTTAAATTACGCTTCAAAAGCATCTTGGGCATCTTGCGCTTCTTTGGCTACTTTCTTATTCATCATGCGATAACGGCGATCGGTGAGCGCTAAAATTCCGCCTAGCGCCATTAGAATACACCCACCCCATATCCATTGTACAAACGGTTTAATGTAGATTCGCACACTCCAAGCGCCATTTTCAATTGGCTCACCTAGTGAAACATACAAATCTTTGATAACACCCGTGTGTATGTCGGCTTCGGTCATCATAGAGCCTTGTACGGGGTAAAAGCGTTTTTCAGGATGCAGTATGGCAATTTCTTTATCCGCTTGGCTGACTGTGAATTTGCCTTGCGAGGAAGTGTAATTTGGCCCTGGGATTTCTTGTGCGCCTTCAAACTTAAATGATAAAGTGCCTACTTTTGCCACATCGTTCACTTCCATGCGTAAATCTTGTTCCGACTCGAAACCTTTAACCAAGGTTACGCCTAGAATAAATATGCCTATACCAAAGTGGGCTAGTAACATGCCGTAGAAAGCCAGTGGAATGCCTTTTAGATTTTGTATTAAATTGGGGCTAGTTTGCTGCCTTAATTTGATTCTATTTATTAACAAGATCAAGGTGGTGCT
>JANLWF010000290.1:0-8812 GCA_031364385.1 Methylotenera sp. | reverse complement strand
GCGCCAGTTCAAACTCGGGTAATGTGTATAGCCGTGATGATGCGCGCAAGGTACAAACTGTGAAAACTGGTGTGGTTGAAAGCGTACGTTCAGTTAAATTAGAAGGCACAAAATCCCCTATTGGTACAGTTGCAGGCGGCGCTATAGGCGGCATTGCAGGCAGCTCGGTTGGCGGTGGTCGTGGCAGCGCCATTGCGGCCGTCATTGGTGCAGTGGCGGGTGGTTTGGCGGGCTCTGCTCTCGAAGAAGGCGTTACTCGTAAAGATGCGCTGGAGATTACCGTAAAACTGGATGGAGGTTCTATGATTGCGATTGTGCAAGAAGCCGATGAACAATTCCACCCAGGTGATAAAGTGCGCATTGTGGAAAACGCAGATACTTCGCGTGTCACCCATTAGTCGCGTAACGCATTAAAAACACATAGTCATTTGTCATTTGTCATTAATCAGTCATCAGATTTTCATAATTTATTAATATTAGCTGCATAACATCTCTTAAACTCACTGGAGAGATGTTATGTTTAGTAAACAATCAACAAATTCACAATTTTTTAGGCTCTCATTTTCTAGCCCAGCATTTCTAGCTCCGCAATTTAATCTACCCACTAATCAGCATCAAACAGGCCTTAACGTTAGCCTTGCGCGCAACCCTGCAGAGGTGGCCGAAGCACAAAGCCTGCGCTACAAAGTATTTGCAGAAGAAATGGGCGCGCAGCTCTCTAGCACTGGAGGCCTAGATGTTGATGGGTTTGATGCTTATTGCGAGCACCTGTTGGTTCGTGATAGCGCCACCAACCAAGTTGTTGGTACCTACCGTATATTAAACCCAAACAGCGCATTTGAAGCTGGTGGCTATTATTCTGCGGGCGAGTTCGATTTGAGTCGCCTAGCGCACTTATTTAACAATATGGTTGAAGTGGGTCGCGCCTGTGTGCATCAAAACTATCGCAATGGTGGCACCATCGCTATGCTATGGGCGGGCTTAGCCAAATACATGCAGATGCATAATTATGAATACATGATAGGCTGCGCTAGCATACCTATTCACGATGGTGGCCACATGGCGGCAAGTTTGTACCATAAACTAAAAGATGATTATTTATCGCCAGTTGAGTATCGCGTGTTCCCTCACAACCCGCTACCAATTCATGCCTTAAAAATAGACTTGCAAGTGGTTTCCCCGCCATTAATAAAGGGCTATATGCGGCTTGGTGCGTATATTTGCGGCGAACCCGCGTGGGATGCCTCTTTCAATACGGCTGATATGCTGGTAATGTTACCCTTATCTAAAATCAACAGTCGATATGCGTCGCATTTCTTAAAATAATTTGCCTGTAATAAAAACCCTCACTCGTAGCTATCGAATTTCGCGCATAGTAATTCACACCTTTATTGGCCTAGCAATTGCTGCCATTGTGTTGCCTATGCTTAATAAACCGCACAAACTCACTATTATTAAGTGGTGGTGTGGCGGCTTATTGCGCGCTTTTCATATTAAAGTAAGCACATTTGGGATCTTACCACCCGCCAACACGCAAGGCGTGATGTTTGTAGCCAATCATGTTTCATGGTCTGATATACATGCACTTAATAGCCTGATTCCATTACGGTTTATTGCAAAATCAGATATCAAAAGCTGGCCTATTTTTGGTTATTTGGTCAAAAAAGCCAATACTTTATTTATTGATAGGAACAAACGCCAAGAGGCTGGCCGCATTGTACAAATAACCGCAGCGAGCCTTATAACTGGTGATAATTTATGTTTTTTTCCTGAAGGCACTACTTCGGATGGGTCTGGCACGGATGGCAGATATGTTTTGCCTTTTAAAAGCAGTGTATTGCAAGCTGCCATTGATGCTAATACTCGAATTTGGCCAGTAGCCCTACAATACGTCAACGCGGACGGTAGCATTAATACGAAAATGGCGTATGCAGGCGACACGAGCTTAATTGATTCGATGAGCCAAATCATTAATCAAAAAAATGCGCTAGTAGAGTTGCATTTTTTAGCCCCTATACAAGCAGCTGATTACGATAGGCGGAGCTTAACGGATGCTGCCTATCAAGCAATTTCTGCTAAGTTGGCGTCAATACGCGGTCTCTAGCATCATGATTCACCTGTGTAATCGTCTGCGTTTCTACGCACAAGGCCGTTAATTGGCCGCCCCATAAGCAGCCTGTATCAAGGGCAAATACGTTATCCCTCTTCTGCAAGCCAAGTGCTGACCAATGCCCACAAATTACTTTTGAGGCATGAGATTGTCTGGAAGGCACGTCAAACCAAGCTACATAGCCATTTGGAATATCTCGCAACTCGCCTTTAAATTCAAACTGCATTTCGCCTTGCATGGTACAAATACGCATGCGCGTCATGGCGTTAGTGATGACACGCAGCCTATCGAAACCCGTTAAATCAGCTTGCCATTGGTTGGGTAAATTGCCGTACATATTGGCAAAAAATTCTCTATAACTATTGGCTTGCAAAGCGCATTCCACCTCGCTTGCATAGCTTAAGGCCTCTGCAATAGTCCATTGCGGCAATAAGCCCGCGTGCACAACTACATAACTTTTTTCAGCATAATTTTCATCCGAAAACATCAAGGGCTGATGACGCAGCCATATCAGCAAAGCTTCGCAATCAGGCGCATCAAATAATGCTTGCAGCGTGTCGCTTTTGTTAGCCTTTTTAAATTCATACGCCACTGCAAGTGCATGTAAATCGTGGTTACCCAGCACGGTTTTAATGGAGTTTTGATGCTGGTAACACCAACGCAATACTTCAAGCGAACCGCTACCACGATTGATTAAGTCGCCCACCAGCCATAAATTATCGTACTTTGGGTTGAATTTTAGACGTGCTAAAAGCGCAGTAAATGCGTGGTAGCAGCCTTGAATGTCCCCTATCGCGTAAGTTGCCATAATGGTTTAATTATACTTATTAAAGTAACTTTAATAAAAAAAGCCGCTTAGTTCATTTAAGCGGCTTTTAAAATTATAATTAATTATTAGCTAGCAGGCGCTGCTTCAGCTGGTTTTGGTACTTCAAAATTTGCACCAGATTGATTTGCCATTTCAGCTACTGCAGCTGCAATTTCGCCATCGGTTAAAGCTGGGTTACCACCTTTAGCGGGCATTGTACGAATGCCATTAATTGCATGTTTTACAAGCGTTTCATAGCCTTGCGCAATACGTGGTTCCCACTGGGCTTTATCACCAATTTTTGGCGCATTCATTAAGCCCGCAGCGTGACACATCGCACATCCACCTTTTACAACTTCTGCACCACTTTTTTCCACATGTACATCGCTCGCAGCAGCCACTTCAACCGCAGCTACTGGTTCAATATTCTTTTCTACATTGGCGACTACTGGCGCGGCATCCTCGCCAGCAGGCTTGGCTATCAACAGTCCAAGCACTACAGCACACACTAAAATTAGGCCAAATATAATCACCATTGGCTGTAAAGTACTCGGGCTTGAATGCCCGTCATCTTGTTTACTCATTGTCTTGCTCCCTTATGTTAAAAAAATAAAAAATTCTCAAGCACACTCGCTTTGCTATAATGCGCCTTCACTTAAGTAACTATCAAGGCGCCCGTAGCTCAGCTGGATAGAGTATCGGTTTCCGAAGCCGAGGGTCGCGCGTTCGAATCGCGCCGGGCGCACCATGTTATTGATGTTACAGTCTAAATAACCAGTAGTGATCGACCAATAAAGCGGCGAACAGCAGCGTTAAATATAAAATAGAAAATTTAAACATGCTACGCGCTAAATCATCAGAATACTTGCGGTATAAGCCAATCGCATAGGCCATAAAAACACCATCTAGCAACAACACAGATCCCAAATATATAAAGCCGCTCATGCGCATGGCAAATGGCATTAAAGTAACTGCCACTAGAATAATGGTGTAGAGCAGAATCTGCAAGCGCGTAAATTCCTCGCCATGCGTCACAGGCAACATGGGCAAGCCAGATTTAGCATATTCTTCACGGCGATACAGCGCCAGCGCCCAAAAATGCGGCGGCGTCCAAGCAAAAATTATAAGCACTAAAATCCATGCTTCTGCAGATACTGTACCTGTAACAGCCGCCCAGCCTAATGCTGGTGGCATGGCACCAGATAAGCCGCCGATCACAATGTTAAGTGGCGTAGCAGGTTTTAAAAATACCGTGTAAATAACCGCATAACCTACAAAAGTGGCGAGTGTAAGCCACATGGTGAGTGGGTTGACTAAGAAATATAAAATGGACAAGCCAATGCTCGCCATAATGGTGGCAAATATGAAAGTTTGGTTTGAAGTCAGTTGGCCTGTAGGTAGAGGGCGACCACGTGTGCGCGCCATTTTAGCGTCTATTTTCTGTTCTACTAAGCAATTAAAGGCAGCAGCAGCGCCAGAAGCCATACCAATACCAATAGTTGCAGCTAAAAATAGATTCAGCGGCACCATGTATGGCGTAGCCAAAAACATACCAATCATCGCCGTAAACACGATTAATAGCGTCACGCGCGGTTTGCATAACGCGAGGAAGTTTTGAAAACTTGATCTTGCATTTTGTAAATTTAATTCAGAAACAGCACTCATTTAACTTCTCGATTGCAAAATTAATTCTAGCCTCACTGGTTATTTAACTATTTAATTCAAAGGGTTATGCCAGTTATTTTGGAGTTAAGCACAACCACAGTTATTAACAATAAAGCTGCCCCCATATTATGCCCTACTGCGAGTGCTAGGGGAAGGTGCAACAGCAAATTCGCCACGCCTAAACCAATTTGCACAACCAGCAATACCAACATAATTTGCGTTATCTTCTTCAATTGTGGCTGCTTTAATAAGTGCCATCCCAGCAAAGCCAAATAGATAAAAGTAATGAGTGCGCCCACGCGGTGTGTCCATTGTATCGCGGTATATGCAGCAAGAGGCAAGGCCTTGCCATCTGCACCTTGTCCCAGCTCACGCACCCAATGGAAGGCATTGCTGAAATCCATATTGGGAAACCATGCACCATGGCAAGTAGGAAAATCTGTACAGGCCAGCGCGGCGTAGTTAGTGCTGGTCCAGCCACCTAGAAAAATCTGCGCAAATAAAATGATTAGGGCACCACGCACCCAAAAGCGTAGCGCATCCGATTGTAAGTACCTAGTCGAGGCCAAACCCCAATGCCGATGTGCTATCCACGTTAATAATGCCAGCGTACTCATGCCGCCCATCAGGTGCGCTGTGACTATCGCAGGTTTTAATAACAATGTAACCGTCCACATGCCAAGAGCCGCTTGAAATACGATCAAAACGAGTAGAAAACTTGGCAACCATGGCGAAACTTCTATCGCTTTGCGCGCGCGCCAACCCAGCACAAAAATCGCCAATACCAGCAAGCCTAGTGCGCCTGCTAGATAGCGATGGATCATCTCTTTCCAAGCTTTGCCGTGCTCTACTGGGGAATCGGGGTAGGCAGTTTGCGCATGTGCTAATGCGCTCTCGCTTTGCGGCACTGTCAGTGTGCCATAGCAACCTGGCCAATCTGGACAGCCTAGGCCAGCATCAGACAAGCGTACATAAGCACCTAACACCACCACGCAAAGCGCCAGCAAGGTGGCTACCAGCGTTAATCTACTAAACTTTCTCATACCTATCTTTTCCTATCCTGCCCAAGAATTTTTGAGTAGCCGCGTTAAATCACTACGCAAGCCTTTGGGATCCATTTTTTCTGAGTAACTCATCATCAAGTTACCTAGTGGATCGACCAAATAAACCTGACCACCTGTTACATTAAACTCAGCTGCAAATTTAACGGTTTCAGCATCTGCACCAGCCAAAATAATCAAGTCTGGATATTTTTTTTGTAAATCGTTCATTGTTTCGGTCTGAGCATCAATAGGAACTAGTAGCACACGCTGCACACGTTTACTCTCTTTATTTAACGAAGTATGTACTTGCTTAAGCAATTGCACTTTCGCTTGGCATGGCGCAGCACAATTGGTGGAATCCACCATGACGACACTCCATTTTTTAAGCCACTGCTGTGATTTAAAGCTTTTGCCTTGTACATCTTTTAGCAATGGAAACTGTAAGTTTTTTGGTGGCTGAATCAAATCACCATAGCTTTTACCATCTGGCTTTAAATCAAGCAAGTGTAGTAAAGCTGCCGTAGTGAATGGCAATAAAAAAACAACAGCAAGAATAAGCAGTATTTTTCTACCGCTTAGTTTCGCATTTTGTGAATGCTGGGTGTTATTTAGATTAGCACCACTTGGTTTTGACATGATTTTAACGCTCTACTTTCATCATTTATTTTTACTTAAATTACTTTGGCTTAAATTGCTTTTGCTTCACATTCAATACAATATATATCACCAACAAGGTCAGCGCGAATCCAAACCACTGATAGGCGTAGCCTAAATGCATGCTCACGCGATTTCCTGGTTCTGGCCAGTTTCTAACAAAGCCGCCTGACTTACTTTTCGCATCAAGCCGCACCACAAAAGGATACACTGCAAATGGCACAGATTTGATATAGCGCTGCATATCGAGGTTTTGCCAAACTGGCTGCCATTTTCCATCTTCTGCTGGCGGTGTTTCAAGCGTAAAGAATTTTGCAGCAGGTAGCCCAATATCACCTTCTATTTCTTGCTTGCCCTGCGGGGAAATAACAACGGGGGGCTTTCTATCTGAGCCGCCTTTAATCCAACCCCTATTCACCAGCACATAAACCTGGCTACCCTCCACCTGCATAGGCGTGAACACATGGTAGCCCGCCACGGTGTTTTCTACCTGGTTATCCAACAGCACCTGAAAGCGCGTCTCGTATATGCCAGTGAACTTAACCCGCCTATAACGCAAATTTTCTAAGTCTGTTATTTTATCAGCTATAAGCTTATCTGTAAGCGCTACTGGTGGATGATTTAAACTTGCATTAAGCTGAGTTTGTAGCGCCTGTCTAGCTTCAGCCTTGTTATATTGCCATAGCCCCGCTTTAATACACAGCGCCATCGTGACCAAAGTTGCCAGCGTCATCCACATATTGGGGCGAAACGTGTAATTCACTTAAGATTCTCAGCTAGGTTTTAACTTACGTGCATGTTATAAAATTGCAATATATTAGGTTTAGTCGCATAATCAACTACAAACTCAATCAGAACATCTTATGTTATTAAAAATTCTCATCATCATCATGCTGCTATTTATCTTTGGTAGCTTGTTTACTGCACTTTACCATTTGATGAAAGGTGATAAGAACGAGAGCGTAGTAAAAGCACTCACATGGCGCATCTCTATATCTTTGGTGCTTTTTTTATTGCTCATGATTGGCTTTTATACTGGCGTTATTGGGAACCCGAATCCGCACCCTTAAGCGCTAATTCAGTATCAACTAATTTAACTTTGATGGGGCCGAGCTATTTTCATTAAGCGCTGCTTGACTTACGCTAGCTACGCCGTTATAAAATGCGTAATTCAGCGTTACAGTATTTACATCTACGGGCAAATCAGGCTTAACGTAGAACATGACTGGCATTTCCTTACTTTCTCCTGCTTTCAGAGTCTGTTGCTTAAAGCAAAAACACTCAATTTTTTTGAAGTACAGAGTAGCTAACTCTGGTGTTATGCTAGGCACAGCAACGCCCAATTGACTATCCACTGCGTTATTTTTGGCGGTGTAGCTGGTTAAGCTAATCTCGCCAGGGTGCACTTGCATGCTGAACTGCTTCGGATGAAAGGTCCAACCCAAGCCTGGCATTGTGTTACCTGTAAAAATAACGGTAACCCAACGAGTTTTATCTATTTTCATGTTCTTATCTGATGCCGTCATCGTGTTATCTGCCCTACCGTTCAAACCAAATTTTTTACACATTACATCGTAAAGAGGCGCGATGGCGAACGCGAACAACAAGCCAGCAAGCACTATCAGGCTTAACTTCCAGCCTAAGCGCTTGTTTGATAGATTCAGTATTGCTTTTTTTTCACTTGATAACATTTAATGCGCTCAGTTACTTAATTAAAATAAATTGCTACAACGTACAACACAATAGCCAATAACCCTATCGACCATCCCACTAATAAATTTTTACGCTTTAATTTTTGCTTATCTTGTTCCATATTTTCAATCCTTTTTAGTTTCTATTAAACATGCCTGTTCTCTGTTTTAACTGCTTTGCAAGCAACTCACGTTGCTCTCTAGTCAAATAGCGCCCCACTTCTATCTCTTTACCATGTGATTGCAAATATAAATGCAATTCGCCATTGGGCAGCTTATGTTGCAACACTTTAACCCAGTATGGATTAACCACGTCTTGGCTTACTTGTTGTGCTGTACAGCGCTCCACCACCAAACTATCGCCATCTATGGAAATACTTTCATAATCTGCTTCATGATTGTTAATATAATAAAAAGCGATAGTGAGTGCCAGAATTTCTAGTCCGACAAATGGCAGTACTAACCAAGCGCCTATCAAGCTGAAACCAACCCCAATTAACATAGGAATCATGGCTAATAAAACAACCACCTTGATTTTGTTATCCGCTGTTAAGGCGCTATTAGGCTTAAAGGTTACTTTAAAACTATTATACGAATCCACATCAGCAATTATCATCACACCTCCACGGGATTTATGATTACTTTGACACGAATTAATTCAATACAAAAGTACAAAAACAAACGCCACAAGGAAACCCTTGCGGCGTTTAATTAAACTAAGTTAAAACTATAGCCAATAAACAAATATGAACAGGAACAACCAAACTACGTCCACAAAGTGCCAGTACCAAGCTACGGCTTCAAAGCCGAAATGATCATGTGAGTCAAAATGACCTTTCAT
>JANLWF010000286.1:0-5397 GCA_031364385.1 Methylotenera sp. | reverse complement strand
GTGCACTGCGGACAAGCCACGGCGACCAGCTCCGCGCCAATCGTGCGTGCATCAGCGATGCGAATATCGGGAATGCGCTGTTTGCCAGCAATATCGGTGAGTGGCGCTCCGCCGCCACCGCCACAGCAGCGCCCGCGCATGCCAGAGCGCTCCATTTCGTTCACATGAATACCAATACTTTTTAATAAAGCGCGCGGTGATTCGATTTCATTGTTGTAACGCGCTAAATAACAAGGGTCGTGGTAAGTGAGCTTGCGCGTTTCTTCTGATTTATCCAGTTTTAATTGGCCGCTAGCCACGAGTTGCGCCAATAAAGTCGTGTGGTGAAGCACTTCGTACTGACCTCCAAAAGCGGGATATTCGTTTTTTAAGCTGTGCAACACATGCGGGTCGGCGGTGACGATACGCTTGAAGTTTAAGCTGTTAAAAGTAGCAGTATTGCGCTTGGCAAGCGCTTGAAACGTGGCTTCATCACCCAGCCGCCGCGCGGTGTCGCCAGTGTCGTACTCTAGCGCGCCCATTACTGCGAAATCTACTTTTGCCGCATTTAGCAACTTAACCAATGCCCGCAAAGTACGTTGATAACGCATATCAAATGCGCCTTCGCCAGCGACTAATAAAATATCAACAGGCGTTCCTACTTGAACCGTTTTAACCTGCAAATCAATCGCCCAGTAATAACGCGCTTTATTATCAAAGCCACCCACGCTAGCTGTTTGGCGCAGGTTTTCTAATGCTTGCGGCGCTTTTCCCGGAACATCGCCTTGCGTTAGTGTCAGGTTGCGGCGCATATCTACAATCGCATCCACATGTTCAATCAGCATCGGGCATTCTTGCACACAAGCGCGGCAAGTGGTGCATGACCATAGCGTTTGCGCTTCGATTAATGCAGGTACGATGGCTTGGTTTGGGCTGCCAGCATGCGTTGCAACAGGCATGTCTGGGCTGGCACAGAATGGGTGGGCACTGCCAGCAAAATTGGCATCGCTGCCACTTGATAACCCGACGACTAAATCTTGAATGAATTTTTTAGGATTAAGCGGTTGCCCTGCGGCGAAGGCGGGGCAGGCCGCCTCACATTTGCCACATTGTACGCAGGCATCAAAACTTAAGAGTTGATTCCATTTAAATTCGTTAGGTTTACTGATGCCAAACCCATTGTTTTCTAAAACTAATGGTTTCAGTGCTGTCGATAACATGCCATTAAAACGTTCTTGACGCGGATGAAAAGCCAAGTGCAACAGCCCTGCCACAGCATGTTTCATTGGCCCGCCTAAACCAATGCCTAGCGCCAATTCAGCCGAACCCGCCAAAAGTAACAATAGCGCGATAATCGCGATGTCAGCAGATAAAGTTTGTATCGGCAAAGCGAGCAAAAAAAGCCCAAGTGCAAATGCCAGTAGCGAGTAGGGTAGGCGGCTCCAAGCGCCGCGCGATAAACGTGACACTGTATTTCGGCGGCGTAGCCACACAAAAAAAACACCAACAAACATAATGCCCGTGGCGGCTACAATCGCCCAATTGAGCGCAGTGGAATACAACATTAGACCATAATTTAGCGCAACTAAAACCAGTGCTGCCACCGCGCCGCCCGCCGTGGCCACATGGGTGCGCGCGATATAAGGTTCGCGCGCGACGACATGATGCAAATCAACAAAATAACGTTTAGGAATCGTTAATAATTGCGACCAATGCCAATCCGCTGATTTGCCTGCTCGCCACAATTGAGCGCGTCGCCATAAACCAATAGAAGCGCGAATGTGGCGAGCCAGAATAGCGCAGTAATTAGGTGCCGACTATACATAATTAAAAGCCCAGTACGCTTAAAAGTCCTTACATAAGCGCAATGCATCGTAAATCGCGCCGTGTATATTGTGCATAGAAACGCAATCGCCTATGCGAAATAGCAGAAACTCGCCCTCGGCTAGTTTTTCAGCAAGCATGGGTTGTGGCGCGGCAGAATATAGGCTTGCAATGTCAGTTTGGCCTAAGTTTTTCGAGTGTTCTTTTAGCGTCCAATATAGTTCGGTATTAGGCGTAGAGCCATTCTCAATCACTACTTGATCGACTTCGCGCTCTTCTAGTTGTTCGGTGTATTCATTGCGTAGCACGGCAATTTTTTTATCAGCTTCTGCGTACACGCGCTCCAAATAATAGTTGGGCGTAGCAATCATGCCTTGTGCGTACAGGCGTCTATAAAAAATAGGGAAAGTCGTGCCGCCCACATCCTCCGCCACTTTGGCATCGGGGGTGACAATTTCGACTTGGCTACCGCGGCTGGCGATGAAGTCCGCTGTGCCGAAGCCCGCGTGTGTGCCGATGGTGTCATATACCAATACATTCTTTTTAGGAGCGACTTTTTCGGATAATATATCCCATGAGCTCACCGCCAAGCCTTGATCTACGCCCCAAGCTGGCACTTGGCCTGTATGGCTGCTGCCACCTGTGGCGAGCACGACAATGCTGGGTTTTTCGGCTAAAATCATCTCGGCACTCGCAGCTACACCAAGTCGCCTATCCACTTTTAAGCGCTTGGTTTCTATGTCAAACCAGCGAATAATACCTGCCATTTGCTCGCGCTGCGGCGCTTTTGCAGCGAGATTGACTTGGCCGCCAACGGTGGAATTGCGCTCAAACAGCACCACTTCATGCCCGCGCTCAGCTGCTACTCGCGCGGCTTCTAGCCCTGCGGGGCCTGCGCCTACGATTACTATACGACGTTTAATGCCTTTAGTTTTAGCAATCACGTGCGGCATGGTCGCCTCGCGCGATGTTGCGGCGTTTTGCACACACAGTACGTCTTGGCCTGAATACTGGCGGTCTATGCAATGATTTGCGCCCACGCATTGTTTTATTTGGTCTTCTTGCCCATTACGAATTTTCATGATCATGTGCGGATCGGCGATGTGGGCGCGGGTCATGCCCACCATGTCCACCAAACCATTCGCGATTATACGTTCGGCTTGCGTCACGTCGCGAATGCCTTGCGCGTGCAAAATTGGCACTCTACTGACGGATTTTATGCTCGCTGCCAAATGTACAAATGGCTCTGGTGGCAGAGCCATAGGCGGCATACAGTTGGCGACTTTGTTGTGCGTATCTGCGCCCGAGCCTATCACGCTAATAAAATCAATCAAGCCGCTTTGAGAGTAGGTTGCAGCAATTTCTTTCAGCGTTTCATGGTTCAGGCCGTCGTCGTGATATTCGTCGGCACACATGCGTAAACCGACGCAAAAATCCGCACCTACGCTATCTCTTACCGCTTGTAGTACCTGCAAGCCAAAGCGCATACGGTTCTGCAAGCTGCCGCCGTATTCGTCGTCACGCATATTGGTGCGCGGGCTCCAAAATTGGTCAATTAAATGCTGATGTGCAGCAGATATTTCAATACCATCCAAGCCTGCGGCTTGCACGCGCTTGGCGGCCGCTGCGAAGTCGCTGATAATCCGATTGATTTCTTCAAACTCAATCGCCTTGGCGTTGCCTCTATGAACAGGCTCGCGCACACCGCTAGGCGAGACTAGATGCGGCCACGGGTCGCTGGCATATACCGAGCGCCGCCCCATGTGCGTGGCCTGAATCATGATCTTGCTACCGTGTTTGTGCATGGCTTCGGCAAGCTTGGCGAGTGGCTCTATCACTAAATCAGTGGTGAGATTGACTGGCTTCCAAGCGCCTTGTGGCACGTCGATGGATACAGGGCTAGAACCGCCACAAATCGCCAACCCCAAGCCGCCCTTGGCTTTTTCTTCGTAATACTTAATGTAGCGCTCACCTGGCAATCCGCCCGCTTCTGCATATACTTCGGCATGGGCGGTGCTGTAGATGCGGTTGGGTAACAGCAGTTTGCCCAGCGTGATTGGCGTAAAAAGGTGTGGATATTGCATGATGTTCTCCAGCGGCTTTCTTAATTAACAAGCCACCACGTTGATGGCTAAGCCACCCAACGCGGTTTCTTTATATTTAGATTGCATGTCTAGGCCGGTTTGGCGCATGGTCTCAATTACCGCATCCAGCGATACGATGTGACCACCTTCGTGCATCATGGCCAAGCGCGCTGCGTTAATCGCCTTTACCGCGCCCATGCTATTGCGCTCTATGCAGGGGATTTGCACTAAGCCGCCGATGGGATCGCAACTCATGCCAAGGTTATGTTCCATGGCGATTTCTGCGGCGTTTTCAATTTGTTCGTTATTTGCGCCTAGCACCGCCGCTAAGCCACCTGCAGCCATCGAGCAGGAAACGCCGATTTCACCCTGACAACCCATTTCTGCCGCCGAAATGGAGGCGTTTTTTTTGTACAACATGCCTATTCCAGCCGCGGTGAGCAAAAATTTAATGATATTGTCTTCGATTTCGGTGTTGGTTCTTTGTTGCTGGCAGAAGCGAATAAAGTAACCCAGCACCGCGGGAATTACGCCAGCTGAGCCATTGGTGGGTGCAGTAACTACGCGTCCGCCACAGGCATTTTCTTCATTCACAGCAATGGCAAACGCGCTGACCATATCCATCGCCTGAAAATCTGAAGACAGTTTGCCGCCTACCGTGCTGGCTTGTTGATGCAACAAGTGCGCTCGGCGTTTTACTTTAAGTCCACCAGGTAGCATGCCTTCGGTGTTTAGGCCGCGTTCTATGCACGCATTCATCACTTCCCAGACATGTAATAATTTTGCGCGTAAGGTGATTTCATCGGCGTGATATTTTAATTCGTTCTGCCAAACCATGTCGGCGATGCTTAAGTGACTTTGATTACCCAAGCGCAATAAATCGGCTGCACTACCAAACCAATAAGGCGCAGTTTGTAAATCTTCCACTACATGATCAACTTTTGTTTTATTGGTCGCCGCAATTTCATTTTGGTCGAGTACAGCGCCGCCACCAATGGAGAAATAAGTGTTGTCATACAAAGATTTTCCATCGCTAGAGAAAGCCTCCAGTATCATGCCGTTAGGGTGTTGCGGCAAGCTTTCGTGGCGATGAAAAAGTAGGTGCTCAGTGTAATTGAAATCAATTTCTTGTTTACCCATGAGTGACAATTTACCAGTATTTTTAATGGATTCAACTAATGGTGCAATGCTACGGGGGTCAACGCTATCGGGTAGCGCACCCGTTAGTCCAGCCAAAACCGCATCATCGGTGCCATGGCCAATACCAGTTAGCGCGAGTGAGCCGTAAAGATGTACTTGTACTCGTGTCACTTGTTGCAATAGTTCGCGTTTTTCAATTTCCAACAGAAAGCGATTAACCGCCAGCATAGGCCCCACGGTATGTGAGCTGGAAGGCCCGATGCCGATGCGGAACACTTCAAATACGCTGTAATTCATGATTTATAGTGTTGAGATACCAAAGCCATATGGCGTGGCAGCACGCTCAAGATAGCGCCAAATATAATCGGCG
>JANLWF010000260.1:0-3703 GCA_031364385.1 Methylotenera sp. | reverse complement strand
CATTATATTTTTAATTAGAGACTATTTTTGAAATTAAATGACATTAACTTTAAATTTTTTCGCTTAATTCCAGCGAGTTATGCTTTTTTATCTTTATCGCTCTCTAATCCGCTTATAACATACGCGGATGAGGGTGTATTAAGCAAGACATTATCGGTAGTTAAAACAGAATTATCTCAAACTTGGCAATCGCCAGATGTTGAACTTTATGTACCGATAAATACATGGCATAACCGTAATTATTATACATCTGAAGATATTGATGATTTTAATGAGCGGCCGTGGGGGTTAGGTGCTGGCAAATATCGCTATGATGAAGATGGTGATTGGCACGGCATCTATGCGATGGCTTTTTTAGATTCTAATAGCGAAATTGAGCCTATAGTAGGCTATGGCTTTCAAAAAGTTTGGCGCGCAAGTGAAAATGTGCGTTTAGGTCTTGGCTACACGCTAGGTGTCACCATACGACAAGATTTTGACTATGTTCCAATGCCTTTATTGTTGCCGCTATTTTCGGTTAAATATAAACAGGTTGCTATGCAATCCACCTATGTGCCAGGCGGACAAGGGCACGGCAATATTTTGTTTAGCTGGCTTAGGTGGGAGCTAAATTAGCTCACTTTGGATATTTTTGCGCACATAGGTAGTATTAAATATGCGCTCTGGCAAACAATACTAAGCTATCAATAATCTAGATTTTATTAAAAAACAATTTAGGACATCCATCATGATAAAAATAGCCATTATTATCGGAAGCACCCGTCCAGGTCGCGTGGGTGAAGATGTTGCAAAATGGGTTAACCAACTAGCGCAACAACGTAAAGATGCCAAGTTTGAATTGGTAGATATTATCGATTTTAATTTACCTATACTAGATGAGCCAGTATCCGCAGCAAAGGGTCAATATACCAAGCCGCACACCAAAGCTTGGGCGGCTAAAATTGATACATTTGATGCTTACGTATTTGTTACCCCAGAATATAACCACGCTACTTGTGGCGCGCTTAAAAACGCCATCGATTTTCTTTACCAAGAATGGAACAACAAAGCGGCTGGTTTTGTCAGTTACGGCAGCGCAGGTGGCACGCGCGCAGTAGAAAATTTACGCTTAATTATGGCAGAACTGCAAGTGGCCGATGTTCGAAATCAAGTATCCCTTTCTTTATCAGCAGATTTTGAAAATTATAGGGTTTTTAAACCGCAGGTGCATCACGAAAAATCGGTTAATGAGATGCTCAATCAATTAGTTGCTTGGGGTAAAGCATTAAAAACCTGTCGAAAAAAGTAAATTGCAATTTAAGGTAGTAAGCGTGATATTTCTTTTTTAAGCACGCTATAACATTCACAAACGTGCGCTTCAATCCCAGTGCGGTTAGTGACCGTAATATGGCCACGACGATACGAGATTAAGCCTGCACGTTGCAAATGGCCAGCCGCTTCTGTAATGCCTTCGCGGCGTACGCCTAACATGCCTGCCACTAGTTCTTGCGTCATGGTTATTTCATTGGTTGCCAGCCTATCTAGCGTTAGCAATAGCCAGCGGCAAAGCTGTTGTTGTAGGCTGTGGTGCCTGTTGCACACTGCAGTTAATGAAATTTGCGTTAATAGCACTTGGGTGTAGCGCAATAATAAACGCTGAAATGTAATATTGCGTTTAAATTCTTTCTTTAAAACGCTGCTTTCTAATCTATAAGCGTAACCTGTAATTTGCACGACGGCCGAGCTAGGTGTGCTATCACCCCCCATAAACAATGCAATGCCCACCATGCCCTCATTTCCCACCCCCGCAACTTCAGATGTTCTGCCAGATTCTAAAATATGATGGAGCGAAATAATACAACTGGTGGGAAAGTAAGCATAGCGCAGCTGCTCACCAGGCCCGTAAAGCATTTTACCTACTGGCAATTGCACCAATTCTAAATGTCGGATGATGTTTTCTAACTCAGCTAAAGGCAATGCCTTAAGAATATGGTTTTGATTTGGATCATGTAAGCTTTTGTTGTTAAAGCTATAAATAGGCTGATTTTTTTGAGCGACAGTATCTTGGTTAACATGATATTGACTAAGCTGATCTTTAAGATGATCTTGGACCATCTTATCTGCTTGGCTGTTGAATTCACCCAACTCTTTTTTATTGCTGTTACGCACTAATGTCATTTTTAAATCCAAACTTTATTCTTATCGTGCGGTCAGTTCAATGCCTATACCTCGGTAGCCTTGAAAGCGGCAATACCCATCAAACATCGGTTCACCGCTTACTTGAAATTTTTGTTTTGAGCCATCGGCATTTTCTCGGCTGAAAATAAAATCTAAAAATGGTTCACGGGCGCTTATTTTTGCTTGTAGTACCGCACGCTCTTGCACGTTCCAATTAACTTTTTTGCTACTACTTGGCTCAACGTTCACGTTTATGCCTTCTGCTAAGCCATCTACTTGAATGCCAAGCATTTCTAATACTGGGCCAGAGACCTTGGTAAATTTCATGTTCTCATCTTGCTCCCAATACCAATCAGAAGCCAACTCTGTCAGGCTACGATAGCGTGCTTCACTTTCACGCAGTTCTGCGGTGCGGTCTAACACTGTTTGCTCTAATTGTTTGTTGTAATTATCAAGTTTTTTATACAAAAACCGCACTACCAGCATATTGTAAATACGCGTTTTAATTTCCAATAAATCAAATGGTTTGCTAATAAAATCTTTTGCCCCCGCCTGTAAGGCACGCAGTTTATGGCCTGGTTGAGCGGTTAATACAATCACTGGCAAATAGGCATCAGTATGATTAGTCTTAAGGCCTTCCATCACCTGAAATCCATCCATTTCTGGCATTTGTAAATCAAGTAAAATCAAATCGTAACAGTGCTTACGGTGTAAGGCGCACACCTCCTGCGGCTGCATAGTCGAGCTTACATTAATATAACCCGCCTCATTTAACATTTGCGTTAGCAGGCTAATATTAGGCTCTTGATCGTCTACAATCAGAATGTGGGCGTTTAAAATATCAAGTGGTTCAATCATTACATTTACCTTTTCATTCTCACGTTTTTGTCTGTTTAATTGTTGCTATTAACATCTGTGCTTATGCAGTTGAGCTAGTCTTTTAAAAACATAGAATTTTAGTTTTGCTTTTTAGCTACTGGTGCTGGTGTTGTTTCAGCCATCAAATCAAGCTCAATCCAAAATTCACTGCCAATATTCACCGTACTTTTTACACCAATTTTACCCATCATCAGTTCTGTCAGCCTTTTGCACACCATTAAGCCAATGCCAGTGCCCTCTTCGATATTGGCTTGCCGACCAAGGCGGTTAAATGGCTGAAACAGTTGTGCTAGCTGCTCTGCATTTAGCCCTGTACCAGTGTCAATTACGCAAATGCGCAGCGAATTTTGGCTTAAGGCATAATCTACAATCACAGTGCCGCCCACTTTATTATATTTAATTGCATTAGATAGCAGATTAATCATAATTTGTTTTAAGCGGGTTTTATCGGCATGCACGCATATATTGGCCGCTAAAGCGCTAAAGATAGTGCTTACGCCGTGTTTTATAGCAAGCGGTTCTATCATGTTTGCGCATTCGTGCATTACGTCTTTAATTGATACACGCTCTAGCAGCAAGGCTTGTTTGCCAGATTCAATTTGTGCTAAATCTAGAATTTCGTTAATCAGTTCTAGCAAATACCAGCCTGCCTGCAAAATTTGATGAA
>JANLWF010000259.1:0-1774 GCA_031364385.1 Methylotenera sp. | reverse complement strand
ACTGCAAAATCAAACGTGCGTGGTGTGCCGATTTTACGCACTTCAACGTTATCGGTTTCGGTTTTGCCTGCTGGTACGCTGTCATGCGGTAAGTTGGGCACGTTTAGCATCAAGTCTTTGAGCTGTTCTTGTATCTGCGCTAAGCGCGCTTCGCCCGCCTTTTGCTCATAGCCCAAGCCAGCAACTTCCGCCATGATTGCAGACACATCCTCACCTTTAGATTTAGCAAAACCAATGCTCTTAGAAGCCGCATTGCGCTTGGCTTGCAGGGCTTCCGTATTGGTTTGTATGGCTTTACGCTCGGCTTCTAATTCGCTAAATCTAGCTGCGGGAAAGTCAAAATTACGCACTTTCAAGCGCGCAACTACAGTGTCTAAACCACTTCTTAATTGTTGAATATCTAACATCAAATCTTCCTATTATTTTGTTATTCCGTGCTTCAAAAGGAATCCAGCGGCTTTCAAGTCGCTAGATTCCGACTTTCGTCGGAATGACATGTGTTTTATTTTTTCGCCTTTTTATCTAGATCTCGCAAGTGCGCCAATTTTTCCGTAATTTTACCTTCTAAGCCGCGCGGTGTGGGCATATAAAACTGGGGTGGTGAGTTTTTATCTACATATAGTTCATCGGGGAAGTAATCCACACCCGCCGCATAGGCCTCAGGTTCGTTGTGCGCATAGCGGTATTCTTTGCCATAATCCAGCGACTTCATCAGCTTGGTGGGTGCGTTTCTTAAGTGCAATGGCACTGGGCGCGACTTATCTTGTGCAACAAAACTTTTAGCCTGATTATACGCGTTGTAAGCCGCGTTGCTTTTGGGCGCGACTGCTAAATAAATCACCGCGTTACTCAATGCTAATTCGCCTTCTGGCGAGCCGAGGCGCTCGTAAATTTGACAGGCTTCTAAACACATGCCCTGCGCGCGTGGGTCGGCCAAGCCGATGTCTTCAATTGCCATGCGCACAATGCGGCGACCTAGGTACAACGGATCTGCGCCGCCGTCTATGATGCGTAAAAACCAATACAAGGCAGCGTCTGGATTGCTGCCACGCACCGATTTATGCAGTGCAGAAATTTGATCATAAAACGCTTCGCCACCTTTATCGAAGCGCCGTAATTTGGCTGCCATGGTGGTTTGCAAAAACGCTTCATCGATTTCGGCAACACCCGCTCCGCTTGCCGCATTAAATAAGCCTTCTGCGAAGTTTAATAAACGTCTTGCATCGCCATCGGCGTAGCCTAAAATCTGTTCTTTTACTTCATCGCTAAAACTGATATTTTCTGCCACTAGCAAACGTGCGCGCTCTAATAGCAGCGCCAGTTCTGGCTCACTTAAGGCATTCAACACAAACACCTGTGCACGGCTTAAAAGCGCGCTATTCACCTCAAATGATGGATTTTCAGTGGTTGCGCCAATAAAGGTAATTAACCCGCTTTCTACAAATGGCAAAAACGCGTCTTGCTGACCCTTGTTAAAGCGATGCACTTCATCTACAAAAAGAATCGTTTTGCGCCCATGCTGTTGCAAAGTAAGCTCTGCGCGCTCTACGGCATCGCGGATATCTTTAATGCCAGATAACACCGCAGATATGGGAATGAAATCAGCGTGTGCGGTATTGGCAATCAGTCGCGCCAATGTAGTTTTACCTACACCAGGCGGGCCCCACAGAATCATCGAGGGTAAATTACCCGATTGAAATGCAAGCCGCAATGGCTTATTTTCGCCTAAAAGATGCGGCTGGCCAAAGACTTCGTCCTAAAACTTTGGATGAAG
>JANLWF010000249.1:0-3544 GCA_031364385.1 Methylotenera sp. | reverse complement strand
AAACGGCGATGGCTGGGCTGCCAGATTTAGAAGAAACACGCTCAATTTCGCGCTATGGTTTATCGCAAGTAACTGTAGTGTTTAAAGAAGGCACCGATATTTATTTTGCGCGCCAACTGGTCGCTGAGCGTATTGCTCAGGTAAAAGAAAAATTGCCAGCAGGTATAGTCTCTGAAATGGGGCCAACCGCCACAGGTTTGGGCGAAATTTTTATGTGGACGGTATCAGCCCAGCCAGGTGCACTGAAACCAGATGGCACGCCTTACACCGCGATGGATTTACGTGAAGTGCAAGATTGGATTATTAAGCCGCAATTGCGCAATGTGCCAGGCGTAACTGAAATCAACACGGTTGGCGGCTATAGTAAACAATTTCAAATTGCGCCCAATTTAGAGGCCTTAGTGAACTATGGCCTAACCTTAGGTGATATTTTGAATGCGCTAGAAAAAAACACCAATAACCAAGGTGCGGGTTATATTGAAAAGCTAGGCGAGCAATATTTAATTCGCGTGCCAGGCCAAATAATTCTGGATAGTAAAAATAAAAATCTAGCCCAAAAAATGGCTTTAGTCGCCTTAAGTAATGTGGTTGTAGCTACCAGAAACGGCACACCTATTCGTGTACAAGACGTTGCAACTGTTGCTATTGGCAGCGATTTACGCACAGGCGCCGCCACCATGAATGGTGAAGAAGTGGTGCTAGGCACGGTATTTATGTTGATGGGTGAAAATAGCCGTGAGGTTTCAGTGGCTATTGCCGAAAGACTGGCAGAGGTAAACAAAACGCTGCCTGCGGGCATTACCGCCAACACCGTTTATGACCGTACCATTTTGATTGATAAAGCCATTAACACGGTTAAAAAGAACCTGATTGAAGGTGCGTTATTGGTGATTGCTATCTTGTTTATTTTTCTCGGTAATATCCGCGCCGCTGTTATCACCATGTGCGTGATTCCACTGGCCATGTTGATGACGTTTACTGGCATGGTAGGCAATAAAATCAGCGCCAATCTAATGAGTTTAGGCGCGCTAGATTTCGGCATTATTATCGATGGCGCGGTGGTGATTGTAGAAAACGCCATGCGCCGCCTTGCCCATACACAAGGCACGCTAGGCCGTAACCTAACGCCTACAGAGCGATTTACAGAAGTGTTCTCTGCAGCACGCGAGGCACGCCGCCCGTTGATTTATGGTCAACTGATTATTATGGCGGTGTATCTACCTATATTTGCGCTCACAGGTGTTGAGGGCAAAATGTTCCACCCGATGGCGTTTACCGTGGTGATTGCCTTGATTGCGGCCATGTTGATTTCGGTCACATTTATCCCTGCTGCCATCGCGCTTTTTGTGACGGGTCGCGTGCAAGAAAAAGAAAACAAGGTAATGCAGTTAGCCAAAAAAATCTACACCCCTGTGCTAGATTGGACGCTGGTGAATAAAGCCGTGGTGTTAACGCTGGCTATTACAACCGTGGTGCTTAGCGGCTTGCTTGTCACCCGCATGGGTAGTGAGTTTGTGCCTAGTTTAGACGAAGGCGATATTACTATGCATGCGCTACGCATTCCTGGCACCAGTTTAAGCCAAGCCGTGACAATGCAAAAAGAACTCGAAAAAACGATCACAAATTTTTCGCAGGTAGAGGCAGTGTATAGCAAGTTAGGCACGGCAGAAATCGCTAGCGACCCGATGCCGCCTAGCGTAGCGGACACCTTTATCATTTTAAAACCAAGGGACCAATGGCCAGATCCATCTTTAAGTAAAAATGCGTTTATCGCCCAGCTACAAGCGGCAGTCGCCAAGGTGCCCGGGAACAATTACGAGTTTACGCAGCCCATTCAAATGCGCTTTAACGAGCTGATTTCGGGTGTGCGTAGTGATGTGGCGGTAAAAGTGTTTGGCGATGATTTAGAAAGCATGACGGAAACCGCTGAAAAAATTGCTGAAGTGCTAGAAAAAACTCAAGGCAGCGCTGATGTAAAAGTAGAGCAAACTACAGGCTTGCCCGTGCTCACGGTGAATATCGACCGTGAAAAAATTGGGCGCTTGGGTGTCAATATGCAAGACATTCAATCCGCTGTCAGCATTGCCATGAACGGCGCACACGCGGGTGCGGTATATGATGGCGACAGGCGCTTTGATATTGTGGTACGCCTAGATGCAGCGCAGCGCTTGGATACGCAAATGTTAGAACGCTTGCCGATTAAGCTGAATGTGAACAACAGCGCTACCTACATGCGCTTAAGCGAGCTGGCTACTTTAGACGTGGCGCAAGGCGCCAACCAATTTAGCCGCACCAATGGCAAGCGCAATGTGGTGGTCACCGCCAATGTGCGTAATCGCGACATCGGCAGCTTTGTGGCCGAAGCACAAGCAGGCATTGCCACAGATGTAAAAATACCCGCAGGTAATTGGCTAGAATGGGGAGGTACGTTTAAGCAACTCAAATCTGCCGCAGACCGCTTAAAAATTGTCATCCCATTGGCTTTGCTGATAGTATTTATGCTGCTTTACGCCGTATTTGGTAATTTTAAAGATGGCTTAATCGTATTCAGTGGCATACCATTTGCGCTTACAGGTGGCGTCACCGCGCTATGGCTCGCAGGCATTCCACTTTCAATCTCGGCAGGCGTGGGCTTTATTGCGTTATCTGGTGTGGCGGTGCTAAACGGTTTGGTGATGATTACTTTCATTAATAATTTACGCCAAGAAGGCAAAACGGTGGCTGATGCGGTGCGCGAAGGCGCGCTAACAAGGCTGCGCCCAATTTTGATGACTGCTTTGGTCGCTTCATTTGGCTTTATTCCAATGGCGATAGCTACTGGAGTAGGGGCAGAAGTACAACGGCCTTTAGCAACAGTGGTCATTGGCGGTGTACTGTCATCTACTTTGTTAACGCTACTGGTCTTACCCTTGTTATATAGTATGTTTTCTCATAATAAATCATCCTTTAAATAAACAATTAGAAAGAAGTCAAATATGTCAGGCTCACACGCGCACGGTAATGGAATAACCAGTAAAAAAATGTGGATTGCAACTGCAATCACTTTTACATTCTGTTTATTCGAGGCATTAATAGGCTATCAATCCAACAGCTTGGCATTAATGGCAGACGCAGGACATAATTTTGCAGACGCATTCGCATTGGGGCTGTCTGCTTTTGCATTGTGGATGGCATCCAAACCAGCCGATGATAAGCGCACGTTTGGTTATCATCGTGTGGGTATTCTTGCCGCATTAGTTAATGCTGTGGGTTTGGCTATAATGTCTATCGTGATTTTTTGGGAGGCCGTGCAAAGATTACAATCTCCAGAGGCTGTAAACAGTGGCTCGATGATATGGGTGGCATTGCTCGCTATTGTGATCAATTCTGGAATAGCTTGGTGGCTTTCTGCAGCTGCAAAAGATGACTTGAATATTCGTAGTGCTTATTTACACATGGTAGGCGATGCCGCGGCTTCACTAGCAGTGGTCATCGCAGGGGTTATCATTTTATTCACAAATTGGTATATCGCTGACCCAATTGTTTCTATCATATTTGCATTTTT
>JANLWF010000223.1:0-2849 GCA_031364385.1 Methylotenera sp. | reverse complement strand
CCGAGGCTGAAACCACTTTAAAACTTACGGCAATGGAAACGTTGAAATCGAACTTAAACGAAGCGATAAATGTTAAGCAGCTGCGCGAAACTGCGCTTGCTGAAGCGCGTAACCATTTGGCCGACTTAGAAACGCAATTGCAAGCACTGGCGCGTGTGCGTATGCAAAATGAGCAGCAATTGCACCCCATGCGCGATAACGTGGAGCAAAGTCGCTTAAATGAACAAGAGGTGCGCCTACATTTTGAGCAATGCCACGCGGGTTTGCTAGAAAACGGGTTGAATGAACAGGATTTAGCTAAAGATTTAACTGAAAATATTAAAACCAGCGAATTGCTAAGAAAAACCAACCAATTACAGCAACAAATTGAGGAAATTGGACCAGTGAATATGGCGGCAATTCAAGAGCTGGCTGCAGAAACGGAACGGAAAGCTTACCTTGATAGTCAGATGTTGGATTTAACACAAGCTACGGATACTTTGGAAGATGCGATTAAGAAAATTGACCGTGAAACGCGTGATAAATTGATGCAAACATTTAATACGGCGAACCAACATTTTGGCGAGCTTTTTGCCACACTGTTTGGCGGCGGGCAGGCAAGGCTGGAGCTGCTTGGCGATGAGATTTTAGATACCGGCTTGCAAGTATTTGCGCAGCCACCTGGCAAAAAGAACACCACAATTCAGCTATTATCGGGTGGCGAAAAAGCTTTAACCGCACTGGCTTTAGTGTTTGCGCTATTTAGGCTAAACCCCGCGCCATTCTGCCTGATGGACGAAGTGGATGCGCCTTTGGATGATAGCAATACCGAACGTTTTTGCAATATGGTGAAAAAAATGTCCGAAAAAACACAGTTTTTATTCGTATCACACAATAAAATCACCATGGAAATGGCGCAGCAGTTGATTGGTGTTACCATGCAAGAATCAGGTGTTTCGCGCATTGTGGATGTAGATATAGAAACAGTGTTAGAAATGCAAACCTGAGATTTAAAACCTAAGTTTGCTGACATTAATTAAGTTTGCATGCTTGAAAAAATCAACAATAAAAAAGAAAATTAATACAAAATTAAAAGTAGAATAACGTTATGTCAGATTTACAAGTAGTCCTTATTGTTTTAGGCGGCTTTATTATTGCAGGAGTTGTGATCTACAACTGGGAGCAAGAGAGAAAGTTGCGCAATGAAGTTGCTGGTGAGTTTATCGTGCCGCAAAAAGATGTGCTGGCGGATGATTTTCATATAGATGCCGATGCTTACATGATTGACAAAGAACTGGCCGAAGTCACTGAAAAGGCTAAACATTTTGAACATAGCGCGCCCACAGTAAAGACAAGTAAAACTACGCCAACAGCTCCACTAGCCAGCGAAACAGCTCCGCCAAACGTGGAAACACAAGCTTTGGACACACCGCAAGCTGCATCGCAGCCATTGACCGAATTGGTTGACGCAGAACATGCCACCCAAAAAGAAATCCAGAAAAAAATTGAAGCCGAATTAAATCACGAGCTGCAAACAGACGTTCAGCCCGAGCCTATTGTGCAGGCGGCTCTGTACGAGAAAACTCGGCACATGCCAGTCAATTTACCAGAAATAACGCATTCGCAAGTAGATTTAACGGCGATTTTGTACCTTACAAATGCTATTAGCAGCAATGAGTTATCTGCGTTTATCAGCTCAATTGCTGGTATTAGGTTGCCAATGACCTTGCACGGCTTGGATAATCAAGACAAATGGCACTTGGTGAGTGATGGAGGGGCTAATGTGTTTAAACAAGTAGCGTGCTGTTTACAGCTTGCAGATCGGGGCGGGCCTGTGACTAAAAGTATACTGAATAAATTTCAGTTTGCAGTCGAAGATGCAGGCTTGGAGCTTAACGCTCACGTTGAATGGCAGGGCAGTGGTGATGCCATGCAGCGCGCCATTGATCTGGATCAGTTTTGTATAGAAGTCGATCAATTGATTAGTGTGCACGTGGCGGAATTTGGCACGCCTATTCACGGCACAAAATTTAAGGGTTTAGCCGAGGTCAGCGGCATGACATTGAAAGAGGATGGCAAGTTTCATTTTTACGCCAATGACACGGTTTTATTTACTGCAACCGACGTTAATAGCGTGCCTTTCACCGCCGAAAGTCTGCGTAGCAACGTACTAAAAGGCGTGACTTTTCAAATAGAGATCCCTAAAGTCAACAATTGTGAGCAAGTGTTTAATCAAATGATTATGATTGCCCAAAAAATGGCCAGCAGCTTAAACGCCAAGTTAGTGGATGATAACCAAAAGCAACTAGGCGACCTGCAAATCGAAAAAATCCGGCAGCAACTCAAAGTCATTCATGCCACCATGGTTGCACGCGGCATTATGCCTGGTAGCCCAGCTAGTATGCGTCTTTTCAGCTAACGCTTGTTTTAATTAGTTTTGCTCCAAGTATGGTAGATTTAGCTTTTGTAGGTTGGGCTGAAGCGTGAAGCCCAACGCATACACAGCCCTTAAGCCAATATGACCAACCAAGTTGAATTAACGATTTTAGAGCTACGTAGCCTAATTGCCCGATATGATTACGAATATTACGTGCTCGATGCGCCCACCATTTCTGATAGCGAATACGATGGTTTGTATCGCCAGTTGGTCGAATTAGAAAAACAATTTCCCGAACTTATCACAGCAGGTTCGCCTACGCAGCGCGTGGGAGGTAGCGTTGTTGGCGCGTTTGAAAGTGTGACGCATCGCCAAGCCATGTTGTCGCTGAGCAATGCGTTTGGTGACGACGAATTATTAGCATTTGATAAGCGTATTCGTGAAGGGTTAGGTGTTGAAGCGGTGGAGTATGCGGTTGAGCCAAAGTTTGACG
>JANLWF010000192.1:0-6141 GCA_031364385.1 Methylotenera sp. | reverse complement strand
GCCGATGCTGGTGCCCAGCGCGGTGATGAGTGTGGCGATTTCCTGAGAGCCGATTAACTTATCAAAACGCGCTTTTTCAACGTTTAAAATTTTACCTTTTAGCGGCAAAATGGCTTGGTTTTTGCGGTCGCGGCCTTGTTTGGCCGAGCCACCAGCGGAGTCACCTTCCACTAAGTAAATTTCGCACTTGGCTGGGTCGCGCTCTTGGCAATCTGCTAATTTACCTGGCAAGCCCATAGTATCCATCACGCCTTTACGGCGGGTGATTTCGCGTGCTTTACGCGCCGCTTCACGGGCGCGGGCAGCATCAACAATTTTGCCGCAAATAATTTTAGCGTCGGCTGGGTTTTCGGCCAAAAATTCGGCTAATTTGGCAGAAACCACTTCTGAAACCACTGGTTGTACTTCGCTGGAAACTAACTTGTCTTTGGTTTGCGATGAAAATTTTGGATCTGGCACTTTAACCGATAGCACGCAGGTAATGCCTTCACGCATATCGTCGCCCGTGGTTTCTACTTTGGCTTTTTTAGCCAAGTCTGACTGCTCAATATACTGATTCAAGGTGCGCGTCATGGCGGTGCGTAAGCCTGTTAAATGCGTGCCGCCATCGCGTTGCGGGATATTATTGGTAAAGCATTGCACGGTTTCTGTGTAGCTGTCGTTCCATTGCATGGCGACTTCAATCGTCATACCGTCTTTTTCGCCTATAGCGTAAAAGGTCTTGGGATGCAGTACGGTTTTGCTGCGGTTGATATACTCCACAAAGCCTTTAATGCCGCCTGCGTGCGCAAAGTTTTCAGATTTTCCTGTACGCTGATCAATCAGCTCAATTTTGACGCCATAATTTAAAAATGATAGCTCGCGAATACGTTTGGCTAAAATTTCAAAGTGATATTCCACCAACACAAATGTCTCGATGGAGGCTAAAAAGTGTACCTCGGTGCCGGTTTTATCGGTTTTTCCTGTCAGCACCAAGGGTGCCATCGGCACGCCGCGTTGAAATTCCATTTGATGCACTTCACCTTTGCGGTAAATTTTTAAACGCAACCAATCTGATAGCGCATTCACTACAGAAACGCCCACGCCGTGCAAGCCGCCTGATACTTTGTACGAGTTTTGATCGAACTTGCCACCTGCGTGCAGCTCGGTCATCACAATCTCAGCGGCCGAGCGTTGCGGATCATGTTTATCATCTGTTTTAATATCGGTAGGAATGCCACGCCCGTTGTCGGAGACGCTAATGGAGTTGTCTGGGTGGATGATGACCTTAATATCGTCACAATGCCCCGCCAGCGCCTCGTCTATAGCGTTGTCGAGCACCTCAAACACCATGTGGTGCAAGCCACTACCATCACTGGTGTCACCAATGTACATGCCAGGACGTTTACGCACCGCGTCTAGGCCCTCTAAAATCTTGATGCTGTCTGAGTTGTATTCTGGTTGCGTGCTTGGGGCTTTAGCCATAAATTTACTACCTAATGATTAAAAAATTTTATTGCTTTATTTAGCTTTGTTGATTAGTTTCACGTGAAACCTAGTATTTATATACGCATTGGCATGACTACATATTTGTAATTTTCGTCTTTAGGCACCGTGATTAAGCAGCTACTATTGGCATCGGCAAACGAAAAGTTAATATTTTCATCGCTAATGTTATTGAGTACATCTATTAGATAGGTGACGTTAAAGCCAATATCTAAGCTGTCCTTAGCGTAATCAATCTCTAGTTCTTCTTCGGCTTCTTCTTGTTCTGTGTTGGTGCTGATAAGTTTGAGATTGTTATTGCTTATTACCATGCGGATGCCTCTATACTTCTCATTAGATAGAATCGACGCGCGCTGCATGGCGGTGAGCACTGTTAAGCGATTTACACTAAACATGTTTTGATGACCAACAGGAATCACACGGTGATAATCTGGAAATTTACCATCGATTACTTTTGAGATTAACTGAATATCGCTGAAGGTGAAATTAACCTGACCCGCACTTATATCTATATTAACTTCCTCATCACTTTCGTTTAGTAATTTAATTAACTCAATGACAGTTTTTCGCGGCAAAATGATATCGGTTTTCTCATAACTTTTATTCAGAATGGTTGAGGTAAAACTTAAGCGATGTCCATCGGTACCTACGATATTGAGTTTATTTTCGTTTACTTCTAATAGTAAGCCATTTAAATAATAACGAATATCTTGCTGCGCCATAGCAAACTCAACTTGTTTAAGTAAGTTTTTAAGTACGATTTGGCTGATTTGAATGCTAGCGCTAACCCCTGCCGCTTTTGTCATTACTGGGTAATCTGCTGCTGGCAATGTTTGTAAGTTAAAGCGACTTTTTCCTGCTTTTACCGTGATGCGGCTATCGTTGCTGATCATGTCTATATCGACTGAATCAGGTAGCGCACGGCAAATATCTAATAATTTTTTAGCTGAAATCGTGGTTGATAATTCGCCTGCAAATTTACTTTCAATATTCAATGAAATTTGCATTTCTAGGTCGGTTGCCGTCAGTTGAATATTATTATTTTTAGCCTCCAACAATAAATTTGAAAGTATGGGTAAAGTATGCCGACGTTCAACAATACCAGTAACACTAGTAAGTGGTTTTAATAAGATTTCACGGTTGATTTTAATTTGCATAATTTAAATTCCAAAGGTTTATTTAATCTAAAAATTTACTTTTTTAGTAATAGTTAATTAGTTATTTAATGTATATATAAAACTAATAGTAATAATAATGGTTGTTATTTCTGTGGGTAACTAAAAATATTACCTTTAAATCAAATAGTTACTATTTAATCAAACTTGTTAAAAATTAACGTTTATGTTGCGGATTAAATGTGTATAAAAAATTTAGTTTATAAATACAAGTATTTAATCTAATTTAATCCACAGTTTGTTATCGCTTTAATCACAACTGCTATTGATGGCTAATCTCTAATCACTTGAGTTAAAAAAGCGATATCTCTTGCAATCGTTTGATCATTCAAACGTAATTGCTCTATTTCTTCACAGGCATGCATCACGGTAGTGTGATGACGACTGCCAAAAGCTTCGCCAATTTCTGGAAAGCTATGATTAGTCAGCTCGCGCGCTAAACTCATCGCGACCTGCCTAGGCCGCGCGAAAATACGGGAGCGTTTTTTGCTGTGCATCTCACTTACTTTAATTTTGTAATAATCCGCCACAGTTTTTTGAATATTTTCAATGGTAATTTGACGACCACGCACCGCGATTAAATCGCGTAACGCATCTTTAGCGAGATGAATATCTATCGCATGGCCAGTAAAATTAGCCATTGCAACAATTCTATTAAGTGCACCCTCAAGCTCACGTACACTAGAGCGAATTTGTTTTGCAACAAAAAAAGCCACATCTTCGGTCAGGTTTATTTTAGATTCTTCGGCTTTTTTAAGCAAAATCGCAACACGCATCTCAAGCTCTGGAGGCTCTACTGCCACTGTTAAACCCCAGCTAAATCTAGTTCTAAGGCGCTCATCTACATCAATTATTTCTTTTGGGTAGGTGTCACAAGTAATCACAATCTGCTTTTTTTCTTCTATCAAGGTATTAAAAGCGTAAAAAAACTCTTCTTGTGTACGTGTTTTTTTGGCAAAAAACTGAATATCATCGATCAATAATAAATCTAAAGAATGATATTGCCGCTTAAATTCATCAAAAGCTTTATTTTCATAAGCTTTTACTACATCAGACACATAGCGCTCGGCATGTAAATAACGAATATTGGCATCTGGGTTTTGTTGTTTTAATTGATTGCCAATGGCTTGCAATAAATGCGTTTTGCCTAAACCTACGCCACCATAGATAAACAGCGGGTTATAGGCTTGACCTGGGTTTTCTGCTACTTGAATTGCGGCAGCACGAGCAAGTTGGTTGGCGCGCCCAATGACATAATTATCAAAATTAAAACTAGGATTTAAACCACTAACACGTTCACCCGCATTAATAACACGCCCAATAGCGCGGCGCTCAGGCAGTGGTTTAGTGCTATTAATGTTTGCAGTATCAACACTTGGCTCAGATGACAGGCTTTTATTTAAATTGACATGGGGTGCTTTTTTTGCAACCTTTTTCTCACTAATGACCAGTTCAATCAAGGTGTTGATGGGCAATAATTCGGCCGCGATGGTTTCAATTTTTGCTAGAAAACGTTCCTTTACCCATTGTTGCACAAATTTATTGGGCGCAAGTATGCGTAAGGCATTATCACCTAGCGTTGTTTTAGTAAGCTCGGCTTGCAGGGGTTTAATCCAAGTATTAAATTGTTGCGCAGATAGCTCTTGTTCAAAGCGATTAAGGCAGGTAGGCCAAAAATTTTCCATTCGTTACCTGAAATCTATGGTGTCTATTATTAAGTTATTGATTGTATTTTATTTAATTGCTTGCCATATACGATCAAATTTAGTTTAATTCTTATTAATTTGTTCGGCTATTCTAGCTGGTTTAATCCTACTTATCCACAGGCATTCACGCTTTTATTAAACTAAATATTCATTGACAAAATGGGTGGTTATCGGGTTTAATAGCGGGCTTTGTAGCATTTACTCGCTGGAGAACTTAATGAAACGTACTTACCAACCATCTAAAACACGTCGCGCGCGCACTCATGGCTTTTTAGTGCGTATGAAAACCAAAGGTGGTCGTGCAGTGATTGCTGCTCGTCGCGCTAAAGGTCGTGTTCGCTTAGGCCTTTAACTTGGTTCTTTAATTAGTTTTTTAAATTTATATTTAGCGTAGTTGTAATGCTAGTTATAGATTTAATATTTTAAAGAGAATAAATTGGCGTCGTTTAGATTAGCTAGACAGGCCAAGATTGTAAAAACGGATGATTTTTCATCCGTTTTTAATTTGCGCAAACGCATCGCAAGCCAGCATTTGGTGATGCGCTATCGCTTAAATGAAGCTAATATGCCGCGTTTGGGCTTAATAGTGAGCAAAAAAACAGCTAAATTAGCCGTGCAGCGTAACTATATGCGGCGCGTGTTGCGTGAGCTTTTTAGGTTAAATCAACCACAGTTACCTTTTATAGATTTGGTGATTCAAGTTCAAAAACCATTTAAAAAGCCAGAATTTACGTTGATAAAACAAGAATTTGAAATTTTATTGTTAAAGCTTTCTGTTAGAGTAGTGCCAACTAAAGAAAGTTAATGGGGCTATTTTTAAAATGACAAGAATTTTAATTGCTTTTATTAAGGCGTACCAATTAGCATTAAGCCCGTTTTATGGGTTGCATTGCAGGTTTACCCCAACATGCTCACAATACGCCATTGAAAGCATACAAAATCATGGCGCATTTAAAGGCAGTTTGCTTACAATAAAACGCTTATCACATTGCCACCCGTGGCATATTGGTGGCCATGACCCGGTGCCTTAAACACACACATTTTAATATTTACATAATTTATAACTTACTGACGATAAAGAATTTATGGACACACGCCGTTTAATATTATTTGTTATTTTTTCATTTTCTATCATGATGTTGTGGGATTCGTGGCAGAAAAAAAATACACCTGTCGCAATCACTCAACAACAAGCACAGGCGCCTGTTGCTGGTGCAGCAGCTAATACCGCCGATACTAATGCAGTTAATAATGGCTCAGCGAACAATATTGCTAGCGATGGTAGCTTTAAACTTGAAAATGGTCAGCGTATACAAGTTTCTACCGATTTATTTCAAGCCGAAATTGATACTACAGGTGGCGATTTACGCCGACTGGTGTTAAATAAACACAGCGCAGCAGATAGCAAGGACGGCAATTTTGTATTAATGAGTGATGCACAAAGCCCAATGCTGTACATTGCACAAACGGGCTTAATGGGCAATGATTTACCCAATCATAAGTCAGTATTCACTAGCGCTGCTACAAGCTACATAATGGCTGCGGGTGCTGCAAGCCAAGAAGTACGGCTAAGCTGGGCAAGCAACGGCATTACGGTAGATAAAATTTATACCTTTCATCGCGGTAGTTATGTAATTGATGTGAATTATCAAATCAACAATGGCAGCGGCGCGGCGATTACACCATCAGCGTATTATCAAATAGTGCACGATAGTAAATCAAAACAAGGCTCTGCCATGATGCCAACCTTTACAGGCGGCGCATACTTTACTGAG
>JANLWF010000174.1:0-5422 GCA_031364385.1 Methylotenera sp. | reverse complement strand
GCCAGTTTCCATAGCAGAATGTCCTGCGTCCGCGATCATCACAAACTCAGCTTGCGGCATGGCGCAAGATAAATCCCACGCGGTTTGCGGCGGACACACCATATCATAACGACCTTGTACAATCACAGTGGGGATCTCGCTTAGTTTTTTTGCTGCCTGCAATGTGGCAACGCCATCAATAAAGCATTGATGTTGAATGTAATGAATTTGAATGCGAGCACGTGCTACTTCAATGGGGCGCTCTTTTTGTAACTCTTCAGGCGTTTTAGGCGCGGTGCTTGCGCTGGCTTCTGCTGGTTTCAAACGCATGATGGACGATTCGTAAGCATTCCACTGAATGGCTGCGGGCACATTAACTTGCGCATCATCAGAAAATATGCGTTTTGAGTATGCACTTAACACATCATTTTGTTCGTTTTCTGGCAAATAATTGATTAAGTTATGCCAAACATCAGGATAAAACTGCTCAACTCCACCCAAAAACCAAGCTAATTCGGCAGGACGACTAAGAAAAATACCGCGTAATGCTAAGGAAATAACCCGATCTACATATTTAATAGCATAAGCCAGCGCCAAAGTACTGCCCCAAGAGCCGCCAAATACGTGCCATTTGGCGATATTTAAATGGCGGCGCAATGTTTCTATGTCGTTTACCAAATCATCGGTTGTATTGTCACGCACTTCGCCTTGCGGCGTGCTACGACCACAACCACGTTGATCCAACAAAATAATACGATAATGTTTCGGATCAAAAAAACGTCGCTGCGTAGGATTACATCCACTGCCTGGGCCACCATGTAAAAAAACTACTGGCGCGCCTACGGGGTTGCCACATTCCTCATAGTAAACTTCATGTAAATCGCTTACTTTTAAGCTGCTTTTGCTAAAAGTCTCGATTTCAGGATACAAATTGTAAGTTGCAGTGTACATCACTTATTTTATGCTTTCTAATTGATTTTATTGATTATTTTACATTAATAAAATTTTGTTACAAAATATTTAGAAAATATATTGAACATTTGTTAATAAATTGTAACTAAACTGTTGCAATTAAAATTTACTTGTTTTATATTGCAGTTCGCACATAAAAGTGTGGCGAAAAGTTGGCTTTAAATTTGTAATAATTACCACAAGTAAAAGTTGCAAAATTGAAGTTTACTTTCAATTAACCCTTAGTAATATAACTTTGGAGATAAAAATGAAATTTAATACAATTAAGCTCGCTTTAGGTTTAGTTGCAGGTGCATCATTGGCTATGCCAATGATGGCTTCAGCAGCAGCAGACCAAGAAGCAGCGATCGCAAACGCAAACAACTGGGCTCACCCACGTGGCAACCACACGAACCAGGGCTACAGTGCATTGGCTCAAATCAATAAAGGCAACGTTAAAAACCTTAAAGCTGCTTGGACATTCGCTACTGGTGTAAACCGTGGTCACGAAGGTTCACCAATCGTTGTTGGTAACATGATGTATGTACATACAGCATTCCCAAACAATGTATACGCACTTGATTTAAACAACGATCAAAAAATCGTTTGGCAATATTTTCCTAAACAAGATCCATCAGTACAAGCAGTTTTATGTTGCGATAACGTAAACCGCGGTCTTGGTTTCGGCGATGGCAAAATCTACTTGCAACAAAATGATGGCAACTTGGTTGCTTTAGATGCTAAAACTGGTGCTAAACAATGGTCAGTATTAGTAAATGACCCAAAAGTTGGCGCTACTAACACTAACGCACCACACGTAATTAAAGACAAAATCTTAACTGGTTGCTCAGGTGCTGAGTTTGGCGTACGTTGCTTTATTGCTGCATACAATGCTAAAGACGGTTCATTAGCATGGAAAGCCTATTCAACTGGCCCAGATGCTGAAATGTTGATTGGTGAAGGCTTCAATAAAGACACACCAGAGTACAGTGCTTTGTCAGTTTACAAAGACATCAATGGTGGTAACAAACAAGGTGGTTCTTTCGAAGCACTTAAAGCTGGCGAAATCAAAATTGGCGAAAAAGAATTGGGTACACGTACTTGGTTGAAACCACAAGCAGTTAAAGATGGTTGGCAACATGGTGGTGGTTCTACATGGGGCTGGTGGCCGTATGATGCACGTACAAACTTAGTTTACTACGGAACAGGCAACCCTTCAGTATGGAATCCAGATGTACGTCCAGGCGACAACAAATGGTCTATGACTATTTTTGCTCGTGATTTAGATTCTGGTATGGCTAAATGGGGCTACCAAATGACTCCACACGATGAGTGGGATTATGATGGTATTAATGAAGTTATCTTGTTCGACAAAGGTGGCAAAACATATGCATGGCACCATGACCGTAACGGTTTTGCGTACACATTCAATGCAGGTAACGGTAAATTAGTTGCTGCAGAGAAAGTGCACCCATTTGTTAACTGGGCAACTGGTATTGATATGAAAACTGGCGTTCCACAAAAAGTGGCGACAGCTTCAACTCACCAAGATTACAATGCTAAAGGCGTATGCCCAGCTGCATTGGGTACTAAAGATCAACAACCAGCAGCTTACTCACCAAAAACTGGTTTAATGTACACACCACTTAACCACGTATGTATGACATACGAGCCAGTTGAGTCTAAATACACAGCTGGTCAACCTTGGGTTGGTGCTACTTTAACGATGTTTGCTGGTCCTGACGGCGTAATGGGTGGCTTCGGCGCTTATGATCCTATGACTAACAAAAAAGTATGGTACAACAAAGAGAAATTCTCTGCTTGGGGCGGTGCGTTAACTACAGCATCTAACCTAGTGTTCTACGCAACTTTAGATCGTTGGATCAAAGCATTGGATGCACAATCAGGTAAAGAACTATGGAAATTCCAAATTGGTTCTGGCTCTATTGGTAATGCATTCACATACGGTCATGCAGGTAAACAACACGTAGGCGTGCTATCAGGTATTGGTGGCTGGGCTGGCGTTGCGATGAACCTTGGTATGACTAACCCAACAGACGCACTTGGTGCTGCTGGTGGTTATGCTGAGCTAACTAAATACAACGCAGCTCCTGGCGGCGGTGGTTTAACAGTATTCAAACTATAATTTTACCTTACGATTTTTAGTAAGATTAAGTTGTAATTTAATACAAGTGTTTTATTAAGCACCTCGCTTCGGCGAGGTGTTTTTATTTAAACAGTCATCTAAAAAACTAACTAGCCGTTATGGGTAGTGAGTATGGCTAAAAATAAAAATTTGGTTACAATGCCTAGGCATTTAAAACTGGGGGTTAAGTGATCACTAGTGAGCTCTTATAGAACTTTTATTTTAAGCGATACTCTCATGCAGTAGTGTGATGTAATAGGGCGAATAATTTATTCGCAATTTTAATATAAGGAAATATAACAATGTTGAAACAAATTAAGCAGCATAGTTTGGTTGCAGGTTTAACAACGCTTTTGCTAGTGACGGCTACAAGCGTGTATGCTGAAGATGCAGTTGGCTTGGATCTCAATTCAGGCCGAGGTGGCGAGGCACAACGGGTGGATGATGGTACAGAATTTAGAGTATGTGCAGATCAAGACTTGATGCCGATGTCTAATTCAAAACAAGAAGGTTTTGAGAACAAAATTGCAGAAGTGTTAGCCAAAGATTTAGGCAAAAAACTGAGCTATCAATTTTGGTATGACCGCATGGGCTTTTTACGCAACACACTCAATGCTAAGCGCTGTGATGTGGTAATGGGTACGGCGCAAGATAATGACGCCCTACGCACTTCAAAACCTTATTACCGCTCTGGTAATGTGTGGGTGTGGCGTAAAGAAAGTAATTACAATATTAGCGATTGGGATGCACCCGATTTACGTAAAGGATTTATTGGTGTAATCGGTCAAAGCCCAGCCACTATTCCGATGAATGAGAAAGATCTCATTCAAAATGCTCGTCCTTATCGCATGCAGCGCGATCTGAATTTGCCGCCAAGCTTTTTGATAGATGATTTAGCCAAAGGCGAAATTGATATTGCCGTTGCTTGGGGGCCGATTGCAGGTTATTTTGCAAAAAATAATAAAGTACCTATGGAAGTTAGGCTCATCCCTGAATACCATAATGCCAATGCCATTACCGCCGCTAAAGGTAAGCAATATTGGAACATCTCAATTGGTGTGCGTAAAGCTGATAAAGAACGTATGGCGATGATTGATGCGGCTTTAGTACGAAATAAAGATAAGATTGATAAAATCTTAGACGAGTACGGCGTGCCTCATGTGCCTGTTATTGCAGATGATAGCATCGTGAAATTAACGCACGAAAGAACAGAGCAATCTCGTGGTGCAGTGGTGCCAAAATCCGAGTAGAATGTCATTTCTTATTTTGTGACATATTAGTGTCAACCAAGTAGAAAGATGTTCGTTAAATTAGCAAACGTTCGAGATGCAACTGCATGTAAGACGTTGCTCACATTGTATATATAGATTAGGAGATAACATGTCTGGCAATAAAGCAATCAAGTCAACTTTAGTGGTAACTATGTTGGCAATAGCAGGTCTTACACTATCATTTCAAGCAAATACTGCGTGTAATTTAGTTTCTACTATAGATGGTAAACCTTTGGCGATTAAAGCGGTTGATACCGACACACCAGAAGCAAAACAATTTTTAGAAACTTGTGTAAACCCATATACAAAAATATACATGGCTGATGCTGTAGCCGCTAAAAAAGGACAGAGAGAATATAATTACAATAATTGTAGTGGTTGCCACGGTGGTAAATTAGAAGGCGTTATGGCACCATCACTCAGTAAAAATAGTAAGGGTGGTCAGGGTGCATACGATCAAAAATGGGTCTATGCTAAAAACGCTACCGACAAAGGCATGTTCGAAACTATCGCTGGTGGTACACCAGGTGTTTCAGGTGGTACTATGTTTCATTGGCATAACCAATTACCAGAGCATACTGGCGACGGCTTAAGTACAGACCAAATCCTTAAAGCGGTTGCTTTCATCCGTACTAAATATACAGGTGACGGCGAAAAAGCTTGGTTAAAATAAGCTTTAAAACACAAAATAGTAACAATTAAGCGGCTGCTGTATAATTACAGTAGCCGTTTTTTTGTTGATTTAAACTATATTAGTTGGATTTGGAGAAATAAATGAAACATTGGAAATTGAGTTTAATTTTGGTATTAACGTTATCTGCACTTAGCGCATGTAATAAAGCAGATAATGCGACAGGCAAGCCTGCTTCGGGCGCTAGTGCTCCAGAATCTAGCGCATCTTCTGGGTCGTGTAGCCTAGTTTCTACAAAAGACAATAGTCCATTAGTGATTAAAGTGGTAGCTACAGATACACCAGAAGCAAAAGAGTTTCTAGCAACTTGCATTAATCCATACACAAAGCTTTACGCCAAGGATGCTGAAGCAGCAAAAGCTGGCAAAAAAGCCTATGCTTACA
>JANLWF010000162.1:0-3270 GCA_031364385.1 Methylotenera sp. | reverse complement strand
TGCGGCCGCTGACCCGCTTGCTGAATTTCGCAAAGTGAATGCGGAAGGCACGTTGAATCTTGCCCAGCAGGCCGCAAAGGCGGGTGTAAAGCGCTTTGTTTATGTGAGCTCAGTTAAGGTTAATGGTGAACAAACTGGCTTATTGCCCTTTGTCGAGAAGGCCATTCCAAACCCTCAAGACCCTTATGGGGTTTCTAAGTGGGAGGCTGAACAAGCTTTACATCAAATATCGGCAACAACTGGCTTGGAAGTGGTGATTGTGCGTCCGCCTTTGGTTTATGGCGCTGGTGTAAAGGGTAATTTTGCTCAAATGATTAAGGTGCTAGGAAAGGGAATTCCATTACCTTTAGCTTCAGTGAAAAATTTACGCAGTTTAATTTATGTTGAGAATTTGGTGGATGCTTTGATTCTGTGCACCATACACTCAAGCGCGGCTGGGCAGACTTACTTAGTAAGTGATGGTGAGGATGTTTCTACGCCTGATTTATTGCGTAAGTTGGCAGAGGCGATGGATCAACCTGCACGCGTGTTCTCTTGTTCACTAGCTTTGTTGCGGCTGGCGGGGCGCTTAATAGGAAAATCAGATCAAGTAGATAGACTGTTGGGCTCGTTGCAGGTGGATAGTAGCAAGATAAGGCGTGAGTTAGGCTGGACACCACCTTTTACTTTGCAAGAGGGTTTAAGAGCGACTGCACAGGGTGTAATTAGGGTTGAACATAAATGAAGCGTTTAGTTGATTTGTGCTTGGCTTTACTTTTACTGCTATTTTTACTGTTGCCGATTTTGCTGGTGACAGTTATCGTTAGGTTGGCTTCATCTGGGTCAATTTTGTATTGGTCTGACCGCGTTGGGCGTGATAACAAAATTTTCAAAATGCCGAAATTTCGTACCATGCGTGTAGATACACCAGCGATTGCAACACATCTATTACCAGACCCCATGCAATTTCTAACGCCAGTCGGCTCTTTTTTACGCAAATCTAGTTTAGATGAACTGCCACAATTTTGGAGCATTTTAAAAGGTGACATGAGTTTTGTTGGCCCTAGACCAGCTCTGTTTAATCAGGATGATTTGATTGCATTGCGCAAGCAATATGGCGTTGATAAGCTGTTGCCAGGCCTCACAGGATGGGCGCAGATTAACGGTAGAGACGAATTGCCAATCCCAGAAAAAGTGAAATTAGATCTGGAGTATATGCAAAATCAATCTTTATTTTTTGATTTAAAAATTATATTTTTAACAGTTTTGAAAGTAGTGCGCAGAGATAATGTACAGCATTAATTTGCAAGTTAAAGTTTGTTATTGATAAGGTAACTGCTAAAAACTACAATGGTGCATAAATTTAATGATTAAGCTTAACTAAAACCATACAAAATAAATGAAGAATTACTGGCGCTTTCTCACTAATCTACGCTCTTTTGGTGCTTTTGTGCACGATGTTATTGTGGCGTTTGTTGCTTGGAGTTTAAGTTTTTTACTCCGATTTAATTTTGAAATCCCTACCAATTTTTATGTGCACTTATACGAAACAGTATTTTGGGTGGTTTTAGTTCAAAGTATTGTTTTTGTACTTTTTGGTTTGTATCAGGGCATATGGCGCTTTGCCAGCATTCCAGACCTTAAGAGAATCATTAAAGCGGTTGCGGTTGCGGCTATTGCTGTCGGTGCGATGCTATTGATGATTAATCCAGCAGTTGTAGTTCCAAGAACAGTATTAATTCTAGACCCAATGCTATTAGTTCTACTCATGGGTGGTAGCCGATTTGCCTATCGTGCATGGAAAGAGCACAAGCTATATGGCGCATCACAACGACGAGGTGAGCCAGTAATACTAATAGGCGCTGGTGAGCTAGCCGTGGCGTTGCTTAAAGATTTGAGCAGGAGTGAGCAGTGGCGGGTGGTGGGCTTACTGGATGAAGACAAAATTATGCACGATAGGTTGCTGATGGGCGTGCGCGTTTTGGGCGAGCTTGAGCAACTGCCAGAATTTGCATCCACATACGATGTAAAACATATTATTATCGCACTACCGCCAGAAGCTCATCAGCTCCGCCGCAATGCAGTAGCACTGGCCAATGCAAATGAATTAACAGCACTCACCGTACCAGCTTTTGAAGACTTGATGAGTGGCAAAGTGAGTATTTCGCAAATTCGCAAGGTAGAGGTTGAAGATTTATTGGGTCGCGAATCGGTGAGTTTAGACAACCAAGGTTTGCAGCAACTGATCGAAAATCATGCGGTGCTGGTAAGCGGAGCGGGTGGCTCAATTGGCTCTGAGCTTTGTAGGCAGATTTTAAAATATAAGCCGAGCCGTTTGGTGTGCTTTGATATTTCTGAATATGCACTTTATCAATTAGAACAAGAATTGCTGCATAATTTAGCTATAGATTTACCTAAAGCTGAGCTCATTTTTGTGACGGGTGATGTAAAAAACGAGGCGCGCGTGAAGCACTTGTTTTCAGAGCATCAGCCAAAAGTAGTATTTCACGCAGCGGCTTACAAACATGTGCCCTTGATGGAGACGCATAACGTGGCGGAGGCATTATCAAACAATGTGCTTGGTACTTATGTAATGGCAAATGCTTCAATGCAGGCAGGCGTTGAAAAGTTTGTATTAATCTCGACCGATAAGGCCGTTAACCCGACCAATGTAATGGGCGCTAGTAAACGCTTGGCTGAAATGGTGTGTCAAAGTTTAGAAGGCGGCGTTAAGGCAAAAACACATTTTGTGATGGTGCGTTTTGGTAATGTATTGGGTAGTAGCGGTAGCGTTATTCCAAAATTTCGTGAGCAAATCGCCAAAGGGGGGCCAGTAACAGTGACGCACCCAGAAATCACACGTTATTTCATGTCGATCCCAGAAGCTGCCCAGTTGGTTATGCAAGCAGGCCTAATGGGTAACGGTGGCGAAATTTTTGTGCTAGATATGGGCGAGCCAGTAAAAATTGCCGAGTTAGCCAAAGACATGATTCGTTTATCTGGTTTTCAGCAGGATGAGATTAAAGTGGTTTATACTGGTTTAAGACCAGGTGAAAAGCTGTATGAAGAGTTATTGGCGCATGATGAACTTACGCTGCCTACGCCACATCCTAAATTACGTATTGCCATTGCGAGAAAAGCAAATACAGCTTGGGTGAAAAAGTTATTAAAATGGGTAGAATCTAGCCAGCTTGCAAATGAAAGTGAGATTAAAAAACAACTGGCATTTTGGGTGGAAGAGTATGTAGAAAGCGCTCCCGTTATTGTAGCTACAGAGGCCATAACGTTATC
>JANLWF010000130.1:0-9157 GCA_031364385.1 Methylotenera sp. | reverse complement strand
ACGCTGCGAAAGCAAATGCTTGTGCGACAAGTGATAATCCTATTTCCATTATTTACTCCAATATTTAAGTCGTTAATTTGTGCTATTTAGCAGCCAAATTATTTCAGCTAATTACTTAGCTACTACGCTTAATAATGGGTTTGCAAATGCAAACATCATAGCTAAACCAACGCCAATAATGAAAGAAGCATCGATAAGGCCTAATAGCAGGAATACTTTACCTTGCAATTGTGGAATCATTTCTGGTTGACGCGCTGCGCCTTCCAAAAAGCTCGCACACATAATACCAATACCGATACAAGCACCCGCAGCGCCCAAACCAATAATTAAACCAATACCAATGCCTGTGTAGGCTTGAATCATTGCTAATGCATCCATTTTATTACCCTCTCAAAATTAAACTTACAACTAAAACTACTGACAAAAATAAAACTACTAAAAATTAAACACCGTAAAACTAATGCGATTCATGCGCCATTGCTAAGTACACAACTGTCAACATCATGAAAATAAACGCTTGCAGTGCCACAATTAAAATGTGGAAAATTGACCAAAAAGCACCCAAAACAGCCCCCGCAACCATACCAACCAAGCCTGTGGCTGCCCACATGCCGAGCAACAGGAAGATAACCTCACCAGCATACATATTGCCGAATAAGCGCAATGAATGTGACAGTGGTTTTGAAACGTATTCGATGATATTGAAAGCAAAGTTTGCAACAAATAATAGTGGGCTTAACAACAAGCCAAGTGCACCTAAGGCAGTTTTTGGCTTGAAGAATTTAGCACCGCCAAATGGAGCATAAAATAGCTCGTGTATCCAGCCGCCAAGGCCTTTAACTTTTATCGAGAAGAAAATCATGAGTATCCACACCGCTAATGCTAGCGCAAATGTAGTATTAATGTCTGAAGTCGGTACTGGGCGCCATTTTGCATGCTCACCGCCAACCCACTCAGCGATAGTTGCTACGCCGTCCACTGGCAAAAAATCCATTGCGTTCATGGCGAGCACCCATAAAAACACGGTTAAAGCTGTAGGCGCAATAAAACTGTGCCGGTCGCCGTGGAAAATATTTTTAACTTGCTCATCCACAAAACCAAATATCAGCTCAACAAATGCCTGGCCTTTAGAAGGCACGCCAGATGTCGCTTTGCGCGCTACTAGCCACACCAAACCCATCACCAACAAACCCAAAACAACGGACATCACCAAACTATCAACGTTCAATGTCCAAAAACTACCTTCGCCCACTGAGTGCGTATTAAAGCTCAGGTGATGCTGAATGTATTCAGACGGGGTCAGTGCGTTTTCCGCTTGTTGTGCGTGTTCTGTAGCCATATTAAAAAATGCCTAAATTAAATTTTTATATTTCTAATTCTGTTTTATCTAGCTTGCTCATTGCTGCGCCTGAAACCAGCGCTGCTGCCGCTAAACCTATAATGAGTGCAAATGGCACTAATTGTTTGTAAACTTTAAACGTTATAAACAGCAGCACGAAAATGATGCACACTTTGACAGCTTCTGCCTTCAATAAATTAACCAATACCGCTGCTGCTTCACTATTTTTTCGCTGCGCAATTTTAGAGGCGATAAACGCAGCTACAACTACCGCGGTTCCGCCAATTAAAGCAGATGCGCCCGCATGTGAACCTGATATTGCCAATGAAGCTAGTGCGACAAAAACTGTTGCGATTAACTGTAAACGCAGCATTTTGCTAAAAACCACAGCTGTTGTTGTATTTTCTGTCATCTGCAATTGACTTAATAGCAAAGTCCGCGATTCTGAATTATTACGCGTTTTTAGTCAAGTACTTTTATTAATCAAAATGAGACACTTAACACTTAAAACAAGGTGTTTAGCGCGACATTTTGGCAATAATATCGTCTAGTTGATCTAAACTACTGTAGCTAATTTTAAGCATGCCCGCACCATTGGCTTTGGCGGAAATGCTGACTACCGCACCGATTTTTTCGCTTAAGCTGTTTTGCAGTGTTAAAACGTCACGATTCGGCGTGATCTTATGTGGCTTTGTGTTGCTTTCTGCGCCAATTTTTTTAACCAAATTTTCTACTTCGCGCACCGATAGATTTTGCTGCACAATTCTATTTGCCAACAAAATTTGTTGCGCCGCGTCTAGTCCAATCAACGCACGGGCATGACCCATGTCCAATTTATTTTGTATAAGCAGCTCTTGCACCGCATATGTCAGTGTTAATAAACGTAATAAATTCGAGACTGCCGCACGCGAGCGACCAACCGCTTCGGCCGCTTTTTCGTGCGTCATGGCAAATTCGTCAATCAAACGCCTAACGCCTTGCGCTTCTTCTAATGGGTTAAGATTTTCACGTTGAATATTTTCTATCAACGCCATTGCCAGCGCAGATTCATCTGCAATTTCACGCACTAACACTGGCACAGTATCTATGCCTGCAATTTGGCTAGCACGCCAGCGACGCTCACCAGCAATAATTTCGTATTTATCTGCCGCAGACTCTGAATTTATTTGGCGCACCAAAATCGGCTGCATAATGCCTTGCAATTTAATTGAATCCGCCAAGGTTTGCAAGGCCGCATCATCCATATAACTACGTGGCTGATATTTGCCAGGCTGCAATTGCGCTACATTTAATGTACGCAAAGCGTCTGCACTTTGAGCATTTTCGTTATCACTCGCTAATAAAGCATCTAAACCGCGCCCCAAGCCTTTTGGTTTAACCATTGCCAATACCTTTATCTTTAACTAATTGATTTTTAAATATTATTTCTTTAGCCAACTCTAAATAAGCTTGTGCACCGCGTGATGATTTATCGTAAACCAGTGCGGGCAGACCATAGCTTGGCGCCTCTGCCAAGCGAATATTGCGCGGGATTACCGTGCTGTAGACTTTATCGCCAAAATGGCTCACAAGCTGCGCCGATACTTGGTTGGCGAGCATATTGCGATTGTCAAACATAGTGCGTAATAAACCTTCAATTTCTAATTTTGCATTTAAATTGGCACGTACTTTTTTGATGGTATTAACCAAATCAGATAAACCTTCCAGTGCATAATATTCACACTGCATGGGTATCATGACACTATTAGCGGCAGTAAGCGCATTCACCGTCACCAAATTGAGTGCTGGCGGGCAATCTAAAAGAATATAGTCATATTTTTGTTCTAAGTTAGCCAGCGCACTTTTTAGACGCGTCTCACGCTCCAACTCGTTCACCAGATCAACCTCTGCGCCTGCTAACTCACGATTAGAGGGCGCAATGTGATAGCCACCTTTTTCACTATTAACGATGACTTCATGCAAAGATTTATTGCCTATCAACACATGATAAATACTATGTTTTAAATGTGCTTTATCGATACCGCTGCCTGTGGTGGCATTGCCTTGTGGGTCTAAATCTATCAGCAATACTTTTTTGTAATTAGCCGCCAAACTTGCAGCCAAATTGACACAAGTAGTAGTTTTGCCAACGCCACCTTTTTGATTAGTGATTGCTAATATTTTCATCATTAGTTTTCTAAAATTACCAAATGTCGTTCTGCATTCAAGCCCGCTACTTTTAGCGTAATCACCTTGTTCGATTTTATCCCTAGACTTTTTAATTCTTCACGGGCTAATTCTTGATGTGGAGCCACACCTTTCATTGCCAACCATTGCCCATTATTGATAAGCAAATGTCGCGTTAATTTTATAAATAAAGGCACCTCAGAAAATGCACGTGAAATAATTGCATCAAATTTTTCACTTGGCTGATAATTTTCCACGCGCGCATGTATTACTTCTAAGTTATTCAAGCTCAACTCACCTTTTACTTGGCGCATAAAAATTGTCTTTTTCTGCACCGTATCAATCGTTGTTACTTTAAGCTGCGGCAGACAAATTGCCAAGACAATCCCAGGCAAACCACCGCCACTGCCTACATCCAATAAGTTTTTTGCTTGAATATGTGGCAGCACACATAAGCTATCTAACAAATGCAGCTTTACCATTTCTAGCGGGTCACGCACCGCGGTTAGGTTGTACACCTTATTCCACTTACTCAGCAAGCTTAAATATTGCAGCAGTTTTTGTTGTGCCTCAAGCGAAACATCCAAACCCATCTCGGCAACACCCGCCGCAAGCAAGGCCGCTTGTGTCATGCTGCCTCTATATTGTCAGTGCTGGCTTGTTTTTTATGTTTGCGCTTTAAATACACCAGCAACAGCGAAATTGTCGCGGGCGTAATGCCCGAAATACGATTGGCTTGGCCTATGGTTTCTGGCTTAAATTGCGTTAATTTTTGCCGCGCCTCAATGCTTAAGCCATGCACATCCACATAATCAATCGCATCGCCCAGCTTAATATTTTCACTGCCCGCTTGTTTGGCGATTTCTTCTTTTTGGCGGTCGATGTAGCCTTGATATTTGGCGGCTATTTCGACTTGCTCCCGCACCGACGGCTCTGGCTCGCCCATGCCTATCGCACCTAAACTCAACACGCCTTCGTAGCTTACTTCTGGACGACGCAGCAATTCAAACAGACTGTACTCATGCTCTAGCGGTTTGCCTAAAATTGCTGTTTGTGTTTCACGTGAAACATCATCGGCGGCAATTTGCACAAAGGTTTTTTTCAAGCGCGCTTGCTCGCGCGAAACGGCTTCTAATTTTTTCTCAAACGCCGCCCACCGCACATCATCCACCAAGCCCAATTCACGGCCTTTAGTAGTAAGCCTCATATCGGCATTGTCTTCTCGCAGCTGCAAGCGGTACTCCGCACGGCTTGTAAACATGCGGTATGGCTCAGTCACGCCCGTGGTAATTAAGTCGTCTACTAATACACCCAAATACGCCTCATCACGCGCGGGGCACCAACTGTCTTTTTCTTGCACGTACAGCGCAGCGTTTGCGCCTGCTAGCAAGCCTTGCGCAGCGGCCTCTTCGTAACCCGTGGTACCATTAATTTGTCCTGCGAAAAATAAGCCCTGTATAGATTTGGTTTCCAAACTTGATTTTAAGGCGCGTGGATCATAATAGTCGTATTCAATAGCGTAGCCAGGGCGCAATATATGCGCGCCTTCCAAGCCATTAATTGAACGCACTAATGCCAACTGAATATCAAACGGCAAACTTGTAGAAATGCCGTTTGGATAAATCTCATTGGTGGTTAGGCCTTCTGGCTCTAAAAATATTTGATGCGATTCTTTGTCAGCAAAGCGATGAATTTTATCTTCTACACTCGGGCAATAACGTGGCCCAACGCCTTCAATCACACCTGTGTACATGGGTGAGCGGTCTAGGCCGCTGCGAATAATATCGTGTGTGCGTTCGTTGGTATGCGTGATCCAGCAAGGCATTTGTGCGGGGTGTTGCGCGGCATTGCCCATGAACGAAAACACAGGCACTGGGTTGTCGCCTGGCTGTTCTTGCATGACAGAATAATTAATCGTGCGACCATCAATGCGAGGTGGTGTGCCAGTTTTAAGGCGGCCCGCGGGCAAATTGAGTTCGCGCAAGCGGGCGGCGAGGCTCATGGCTGGCGGGTCGCCCGCGCGGCCTGCGCTATAATTTTGCATGCCAACATGAATTAAACCACCCAGAAATGTCCCAGCGGTAAGCACCACCGATTTTGAATTAAAACGCAGACCAATCTGCGTCACCACGCCCGCTGCGCGTTCGCCGTCTAGTATGATGTCATCCACCGCTTGTTGAAACAACCACAAATTGGGTTGATTTTCTAAGCGCTTTCTAATCGCAGCTTTATACAAAACTCTATCTGCCTGCGCGCGGGTAGCACGCACCGCAGGGCCTTTGCTAGAGTTTAAAATGCGAAACTGAATGCCGCCTTCGTCCGTTGCGGCTGCCATCGCACCACCTAGCGCATCAATCTCTTTAACTAGGTGGCCTTTGCCAATACCGCCTATGCTAGGGTTGCATGACATTTGACCCAAAGTTTCGATGTTATGACTAAGCAGAAGCGTTTTTTGACCCATGCGCGCGGCCGCCAGCGCTGCCTCTGTGCCTGCGTGGCCGCCACCTACAACAATTACATCAAAAATATCAGGAAAATTCATGGTTTAAATTAATTGTTTATTTATAAAGTCTAATCAAAAAACGCTTAAATAACAAAGAGGTGAAAGTTTAACGCAATCTCACATTTAAGTCATGAAAAACTAAAATTTATGCCAGTGTTTCACGTGAAACACAACAATCATTTACAAGCCTTTTTAAATAAACGCTTTAAGCCTATTGACGAGTGCAATATTGCGCGCCTATAGTATCGGTAGCCGCTAATGGCGCTTTCATCGAACAAAAATGAGGAGAACAGAATGGCTGGTAAATTTGAAGTTAAAACCGCAAAAAGCGGGCAAACCCACTTTAATCTTTTGGCTGGTAATGGCCAAATTATTTTACAATCCGAAATGTATGAAAGCAAAGCCAGCGCAATGAACGGCATTGCTTCTATACAAAAAAATGCTGGCATGGAAGAACGTTTTGAGCGTTTAGTTGCAAAATCTGGTAAGCCCTACTTTGTCATTAAGGCGGGCAATCACCAAGTCATTGGTCAAAGCCAACAATATGAATCTGAAGCTGGCCGCGATAACGGAATTGAGTCTGTTAAGAAAAACGCCCCAGAAGCGACTATTGTTGATTTAACAACTTAATTAAAGGATGCAATAAAAAAGGCGCCTGTAGTTAAATTGTGGTTGCGCCTTTTTTTACTTATTCTAAGTTACTTGCCAATACAAAATTTACTAAATATCTCGCCTAATAAATCATCAGGCGTAAATTCACCCGTAATACTACTCAATGCTTCTTGCGCTAGACGCAACTCTTCTGCAATTAATTCCGCTTGATGCCTGTTTTTTTGTGCAAGTTGCAAATGCGCATCCACTTGCTTTAATGCCTCTAAATGTCGTGTGCGGGCCATAAAAATACCTTCTGCATTTTGCTGATAGCCTGCAATATTCAACAAGTGTTGTTTTAATAAATCCACACCTGCGCCAGTTTTTGCCGAAATGTAAATATGCGTTTCGCATGCTTTTTCTACAATTTTTGCTGTCTCTTTTGTGGTGTCAATTTTATTGTGTACCCAAATTTTGTCAATTTCTTGCGGCAAGCACGATAGAATTGATTTTTCTTTATCGCTAATACCGTGAGCTGCATCTATCAATAATAATGCGACCTGCGCGTTTTCTAGCGCTTGATAGGTGCGCGCGATGCCAATCTTTTCTACCTCGTCATTGGTGTCACGTAAACCCGCAGTATCAATTATGTTCAGAGGTAAGCCACTGATTTGTATCATATTTTTAATGGAATCGCGCGTTGTGCCCGCAATTGGAGTGACAATTGCTACTTCTTCGCCGCTTAATTGGTTCATCAAGCTGGATTTTCCCACATTCGGCTGGCCTACCAACACAATGTGCAAGCCTTCGCGCAATAAACTGCCTTGCTTGGCTTTTGCGAAGACCAACTTTAACTCTGCTGCAATTGCCTCTAACTTATCTGCCACTTTTCCTTGCGTAATAAAATCAATTTCTTCTTCAGGAAAATCCAAGCAAGCTTCAACATACATGCGCAAATTAATAAGCTTGGCAAGCACTTGATTAATGCTATTTGAAAACTCACCTGATAAAGAGCGCATGGCACTACGTGCGGCTTCGATAGTCGAAGCGTTAATGACATCCGCCACAGCTTCAGCTTGTGCTAAATCTATTTTGTCATTTAGATAAGCGCGCCTCGTAAATTCGCCAGGCTCAGCTTGTCGCGCTCCCAGCTCAATGCAACGTGCCAACAAAATTTGCATAAGCGCAGTGCCGCCATGTGCTTGCAACTCCAGCACATCTTCGCCCGTGTATGAGTGTGGATTTTGGTAATATATCGCGATGCCGCGATCAATTAATTGTTGATTAGCATCATAGAAAGGTAAATAAGCCGCGTGGCGTGGGGCAGGGCAGTGGTCTAAAACTTGAATAGCAATACTTTGCGACAAATGCCCCGAAACTCTCACCACTCCTATGCCGCCAGCGCCACTGGCAGTAGCGATAGCCGCTATAGTATCCGCGGGTTTTGACATAGGCTATTTTTTTGCATTGCCTTTTTTGGCTAATGCAGCGGCATGGATAGCTTTATTCACATACCATTGCTGTGCAATGGAAAGCACATTATTGACCAACCAGTACAACACCAAGCCTGCAGGGAAGAAGAAGAAAAATACACTGAATACCACAGGCATAATTTTCATCACTTTAGCTTGTATCGGATCTGCTGGTGCAGGATTCAAAGAAGTTTGAATAATCATAGTCGCACCCATTAAAATCGGCAATACATAATACGGGTCAATCGCTGATAAATCTTGAATCCAGCCAAAAAATGGCGCATGACGCAACTCAACCGAACCTAAAATCATCCAATATAGTGCAATAAAAACAGGTATTTGCACTAATATTGGCAAACAACCGCTCATTGGATTTATTTTTTCGGTACGATACATTTCCATCATGGCTTGCTGCATTTTTTGCTTATCGTCACCAAACTTTTCTTTCATGCTTTGCAAGCGCGGTGCTAACTCCCGCATTTGCGCCATCGATTTATAACTCTTGGCAGATAGCGGATAAAACGCGGCCTTAATTAATACCGTCAATAAAATAATCGCGATACCCCAGTTGTGTACCAACCCATTAATTTTTGAAAGCACCCAAAATAACGGCTTTGCGACAACTGTAAGCCAACCGTAATCTACTGCATATTCCAAGCCTGGTGCGGCTGTCGCCAAGTCTTTTTCTGTTTGCGGGCCAGCGAACAATTGTGCGCCAATTTCATTTTTTGCATCTGCAGCAATACTCACTCCTGGCGTAATAGCGCCTACTGCGAAAATATTTTCAGCCAGTTGTTTAGTATAAAACTCACGATTTACTCCCGCTTTAGGAATCCAAGCACTAGCAAAATAATGCTCTACTAATCCTATCCAACCGTCTTTCGTTGACTTAGAAAGACTTTCTTTTGCCATATCGGCAAATTTGATTTTTTTGAATTTGTCTGTCTCAGTAAAGTATGCGCCGCCTGTAAAGGTTGGCATCATGGCAGAGCCTTGTTTTGATTTACTATCGTGCACTATTTGATAATACGCTGATGGTGTAATCGCCGCGCCGCTGCCATTGTTGATTTGATAATTCACATCAAT
>JANLWF010000095.1:0-6078 GCA_031364385.1 Methylotenera sp. | reverse complement strand
ATTCATGAAACTTCTTCCTATCTGATTTCAATCCTATAACTTTAAAACGTATCTCGATGAAACTGTTAGAGCTGTAAAAGATTCTGTCTAAAATTGGTTTAACTTTATCAGCCAGACCACTACGTCTTATTTGTGCTGCTAGGTCTTTGGGTACATACCCAATAAAATAAGATGTTCCATTCGATATCCCTATTACTTTTAATGCATCTTTATCATGCTTATTGTCTAGTTCTTTTTGAAACTGCAGCTCATGATTATTGCCATTAACAAACAATATAGCATCTACTTTTCTATAAAAAACTCCAGCAACAAGGCTGGTACGATAGATTTGATAGTCTACAGGAAATGAAGGTGAGAAATTTTGTGCACTATTTGTCATAGCATCTCAATTAGGAATACGTAATCAATGGGGTCAGTCTCGATAGAAAACAATAGCGGACAAACCACGATTAATTATTAAACTCCCCATACAAATCAATACGTTAATCATAATATTAGCGCCCCAATTAATTAAATTGTTGCTCAATTCGTACGTTGGCTGCAACTATCACCTGTTGTTTTTGTGCTTTATCTAAATTCCACCAGCCTTGAATTTCACCGATGGTGCGATAGCAGCCTTGGCAAAAGCCCGTCGCTTCATCCATCGCACACACGCCTATGCAAGGCGATTCGATTTCTATTTCTACTAGCATTTTTCTAATTCCGAATATTTATCGCGATTAAACGCCTGAGTTTACCTAAGGGCTGCTTTCTGCATTAATTTAAAACACCATGACATTGCTTATATTTTTTGCCGCTTCCACATGGACATGGGTCGTTGCGACCCACTTTAACGCCTTCGCGTACGATCGGTGTGCCGCCTGCCATTTGTGCCATTTCTTCCTCAGAATAATCGCCTTGCGGGTTGGCTAGCGCTTCTTCAAAATCAGCATGTTGATATTGCACATTCGATACTTCTTGCGGCTTCTCAACCGCCGCCGCATCCTCTTGTGTTCTCACTTGAATCAGCATGGTGATTTTAGTCACTTCACTCTTCACGGTGTTGAGTAATGCCTCAAACAATTGAAATGCCTCGCGCTTATATTCTTGCTTGGGATTTTTTTGCGCGTATGAGCGTAAGTGAATGCCTTGTCGCAGATGATCTAAGGCGGCTAAATGTTCACGCCAATGCATATCAATACTTTGCAGCATGACAGAACGCTCAAACTGTCGCATGGTGTCATTGCTGGCAAGCGCTTCTTTGGCTTTATAAGAGGCATCTGCCGCTTCAAAAATGCGCTCACGCAGCGTTTCTTCATGCAAATCTGGGTTTTCTTCTAGCCATTGCGCCACTGGCAAATCAAGCCCAGCCTCAGCGCTGAGTTCTTTCTCCAAGCTTGCAATATCCCATTGCTCTTCTACACTGCCAGGCGGCACATGCGTAGCTATCATGCTGGCCAGTACGTCGCCGCGCATCGCGCTTACTGTTTCGCCAATATCGGTGGCCTCTAGTAGCTCGTTTCGTTGCTCGTAAATTACTTTGCGCTGGTCGTTAGAAACATCATCAAACTCTAATAACTGCTTACGAATATCAAAGTTACGACCTTCTACTTTGCGTTGCGCATTTTCAATCGCACGCGTCACCATGGCGTGTTCAATCGCTTCGCCTTCTGGCATTTTTAGACGCTCCATAATCGCCGATACGCGATCACCCGAGAAAATACGCAGTAATTGGTCATCTAAAGACAAGTAAAAGCGGCTAGAACCTGGGTCACCTTGACGACCAGAACGACCCCGCAATTGGTTATCGATACGGCGCGATTCATGGCGCTCGGTGCCAATAATATGCAAGCCGCCCGCGGCAACCACCGTGTCATGGCGTTTTTGCCAATCCGCTTTTAATTGCAGCGCTTTGGTTTCTTTCTCTGCATCGCTTAAATTAGCATCACTGCGAACCGCATGGATACTAGCTTCTGGGTTGCCACCCAACACAATATCCGTACCACGACCCGCCATATTGGTGGCGATGGTAATCGCATTTGGGCTGCCCGCCTCGGCCACAATATGCGCTTCGCGTTCATGCTGTTTGGCATTTAAAACTTCATGTTGTAACTTAGCTTGGTTTAGCAAGCCTGAAATAAGCTCTGAATTTTCAATTGATGTCGTGCCCACCAACACTGGCTGACCGATGGCTTGGCATTGTTTAATGTCTTCAATCACCGCGTTATATTTTTCTGCCGAGGTGCGATACACTTTATCCATGGCATCTTTGCGGATTTTATTGCGGTGCGTTGGAATGACGACTGTTTCCAAACCGTAAATTTGATTGAACTCGTAAGCTTCAGTATCTGCTGTACCTGTCATGCCGCTTAGTTTTTGATACATGCGGAAGTAATTTTGGAAAGTAATCGAAGCTAGCGTTTGGTTTTCTTTTTGAATCTCCACGCCTTCTTTGGCTTCTACCGCCTGGTGCAAACCATCGGACCATCTGCGGCCTGGCATTTTACGGCCAGAAAATTCATCCACAATAATGATTTCGTTTTTTTCAACCACATAGTGCTGGTCTCTTTTGAACAAGTTTTGCGCGCGCAGCGATGCGTACAAATGGTGTACTAGGGTAATATTGGCAGGCTCGTACAGACTTGCGCCTTCTGCCATTAAGCCTGATGAAGCTAATATCGCTTCAGCACGCTCATGACCCGCCTCTGACATGGTCACGGTTTGCGCTTTTTCATCTACCCAATAATCGCCATCACCATCTTCGACTTTTTGGGCGCTTAATTGCAGGGCCACCGCATTAATTTGGCTATACAAATCAATGCTATGCTCGGCTTGGCCAGAAATAATCAATGGTGTACGCGCTTCATCAATTAAAATCGAATCCACTTCATCCACCAGCGCAAAACTTAAGGTGCGCTGCGTGCGTTCTTCTTTGGTAAACACCATGTTATCGCGCAAATAATCAAAGCCAAACTCATTATTGGTGCCATAAGTAATATCGGCAGCGTAGGCTTTCTGCTTGGCATCGTGCGGCATTTGCGATAAATTAATGCCGACTGTGAGCCCTAAAAAGTTGTAAAGCTTGCCCATCCATTCGGCATCGCGTTTAGCCAAATAATCGTTCACCGTCACTAAATGCGCGCCTTTGCTCGCAATAGCGTTTAAATAAAGCGGCAGCGTTGCCACCAGCGTTTTACCTTCGCCCGTGCCCATCTCGGCAATTTTGCCTGAGTGAATCACCATGCCACCGATCATTTGCACATCAAAATGACGCATACCCAAGGCGCGCACGCCACCTTCGCGTACTACTGCAAAGGCTTCTGGCAATAATTTTTCCAAGCTTTCACCCTGAGAAAAGCGTTGTTTAAATTCTTCTGTTTTAGCACGCAAAGCCTCATCAGATAAGGCTTGCATAGCGGGTTCTAGCGCATTTATTTCTTTAACTTTTTGGGCATATTGTTTGACTAGTCTATCGTTACGACTACCGAAAAATTTTCTGAACAACTTGGATAACATGAAAAGACACCGACTTTCCGAGACCTCGGAAACCTCTATTTTAGATTGGACGAAAATACTACTGCTTAGTTGGGGGAGCTATTATTTTTTTCAATACTGCTTTTAATATTTAGATCTCGCTAACTGGCATTATTTTGTAAATATTGGCGCGGATCTAAAGAGTTACCATTGAGCCGAATTTCATAATGCAAATGTGGCCCAGTAGAGCGGCCTGTACTACCTACTAATGCCACGACTTGACCTTTTACTACGCGTTCACCGACTTTAACCAGCAACTTTGATGCATGAGCATAACGTGTTTCTAAGCCTGATCCATGATCAATTTTCACCATATTACCATAAGCGTGTGAAAGTTCAGAGACTGACACAATGCCATCTGCCGCCGCGTGTATGGGCGCGCCCGTATTCGCAGGGAAATCCAAACCTTCGTGAAACGCCTTGTTACCGTTAAATGGATCGATGCGCCAACCATAACTAGACGAGTTATAGCCCGCATCAACTGGGCTGCTGTTAGGTAACATGTCTTTTAACACACTCTGTTGTAAAATTTTCGCTTCAAGGCTGCTAAGCGAATCATCGCGCGCATCTACCGCCTTTGTAAGCGCAACTATAGCGACTTGTAAGTCCAGTTCAGTCATGGGGCGAGAGTTCACGAGAGGACCGCCACGACCATCTAACTCTGCGCTTGAGTTGGCGGGTAATGTTATTTTGACGCGTGAACTTGAATTAGCTGATGGTTTTACGTTGGAGGGTAATTTTAAATCACGCGCCGATTTAAAATTGGGATTATTAATAACCCGCGTATCATTCCCGCCTGCTAGCTTGGCTAAGCGTTGGCTTTGCGCGTCTAAGCGCATCATACGCGCCTGCAATTCGCCCAATTCTTTAGCGTAAGCGTCTAAATGCACCTGCGATGAAATGATTGAATTTTTAAGCTGTGGTGGCAACAATGCCCGCATACCTTGTTCTTTAATAATATCTTTGGGTGTAATAAATAACAAAGTGAGCAACACTGGTACTAACACTAAGCCAGCCACCAAAAGGCCTGCCTGAAATACAGACAAACTTTTGGCTTTTGCCATTTTGTTAGAGACCAAAATTATATTCATCAATTAATATTTACCAATAACTTCGTTACAATACATCATGCGTAAAATTAACGCCTTATTTTCAGAAAACAGCGAGCTTAATAAGTTAAGCAAAAATGTGCAAGCTCACCGAAGTTTGCAACACTTTTGGCAGGCCGCAGCGCCTAAAATATTGAGCCAAAACAGTTATGCCATCAGCTTAGTTAGCGGTCAGCTAACACTTTACGCCGACAGTGCAATTGTTGCCAATAAAATCAAACTTACCCAAGCTAGCTTATTGACTCAATTACAAAATTTGCAAAAAAACGACCCTTTATTTAGGGAATGTAAAGTTACTTCAATTAGCGTTAAAGTGCAAGTAAAATCTCGCCCAAAACCCTTTATTAAGACGCCGCGACGACTTTCCAATAGCGCCGCAAACAGCCTAAAAAGCTTGGCTGAGGATCTGTTAGCTAAAAACAAGGGCGAATCACCACTAGCAACCAAATTAAATGCTTTGGCATGTAAAACCTAGTTATGGAATATCTGCCATGGAATACTTGCTTTACTTAGCCACAGGCCTATTTACAGGTTTGCTCTCAGGCTTGCTGGGCGTAGGTGGTGGGCTGGTTATGGTGCCTGTACTCGGTTTTATTTTTGCTCATCTTGGCTTTCCAGCAGAATTCATCATGCAGATGGCGCTAGGTACATCACTAGCGGTGATTATCGTCACCTCAATCGCCTCTAGCCGCGCGCATCACAGCCACCAAAATGTAGATTGGACGATTATGAAAAACATCGCATTTGGCATTATATTAGGCGCCTTCTTTGGCAGCTTAGTCGCGGCAAAGTTCGATACTGGATTGCTTAAAGGTTTTTTTATTATTTATGTTTTTTTAGTCGCGCTGCAAATCTTAAGTGACTATGCGCCAAACCCTGCGCGAATATTGCCTGCTAGAGCTGCTCTAAATTGCGTAGGTGTCGCCATCGGCTGCGTTTCTAGCTTTGTGGGCATTGGCGGCGGCACATTATCTGTGCCATTTTTAATGGTTTGCAATGTGCCGACCAAGCGCGCCATAGGTACAAGCAGTGCGATTGGCTTGCCGATTGCCATTGCAGGCGCGCTGGGTTATATGGTCTCTGGTTTACATGTTGTTAGCTTGCCTAATTTCAGTTTAGGTTTTATTTATCTGCCTGCTTTTATTATTATCGCGCTCGCCAGCTTAATTAGTGCGCCTTTTGGAGCGCTTTTGGTACAAAAACTAGCTGTAAAAAAATTAAAGAAAATATTTGCGGTACTATTAATTTTCATCGGCTTAAACATGCTGTATAGCCTATTCCAGCGACTTTTATAAGCGGTTGTGGCGCATGATTTTTAGTGCCATAATGCGCGAGGTTGTTACAGATAAATTACATTTTTTACAACTTGGTTGCACTTTCAATGTGTTCGCGCTTTTATGTTATTTTTAGATTGATAAATTAATAAATAGGGAGAAGTCATGTCAGTACCAATAAT
>JANLWF010000073.1:0-8083 GCA_031364385.1 Methylotenera sp. | reverse complement strand
CGTAAACGCGCTTTCTGTCACCAGCAAAACCTTTAACGATTTTGTGAGTGAGGTGGATCGCGCCGCCGAGCAGGCGATTATTGATACGTTAAAATACGCTTACCCAGATCACGGTTTTTTAGGTGAGGAAAGTGGAGAAAGTAATACAGATGCAGAAAATATTTGGATTATCGACCCACTGGATGGCACGACTAATTTCTTGCATAATTTTCCGCAATACTGCATCTCTATTGCCTTGCAGCAAAATGGCGTGCTCACGCAAGCAGTAATTTACGACCCTGTACGCAATGATTTATTCACCGCCACCAAAGGTCGCGGCGCGTTTTTAAACGATAAGCGCATTCGCGTTACTAATCGAACTAAGTTGCAAGACTCTCTCATCGGCACAGGCTTTCCATTTCGCGATTTTACGCATTTAGATACTTATATGGCGATGCTAAAAGACATGATTAAAAAAACTACAGGCATTCGCCGCCCAGGCTCTGCCGCGTTAGATTTAGCCTATGTGGCAGCGGGTTATACCGATGGTTTTTTTGAGATTGGTTTGTCCACATGGGATATTGCTGCTGGCGGCTTGCTGGTGCAAGAGGCGGGAGGCATAGTGGGTGATTTTGAAGGCAATGAAAGTTGGTTGACGACAGGTAATATCGTGGCAGCCAACCCAAAAGTATTTGCGCAAATATTACAAGTGCTAACGCCACATTTAAATGAAAAACTTAAAACGCCTATTAAATAAAGCTAAGCAATAAAACCTAATGGTTAAAGCTTCAGTGCGTGCTCTGCGTTTCTTCGTTTAACTTACTATCCACTAAGGCGGCCATCTCGAATAGCTTATCGTCCGCTGTAAAGGCTAAGCTACTTATAAGTTGAGCTTTGTATTGTTGATCATAAGCCAGTCTTTCGATATCAAACGGCCCGATTACCTCTCTGCATTGGGCTAAAAACTGTGCGTAAACGGCTACGTTATCGTTGGTCATGCTATATATCCTCATTAAATGGTTTGCAATAATTATGAAGAGCATTATTTGTGCCATATGTTTTGATAAGATTGTAGTTTTTAACTGATTGTTTTTATTTGCTATTATTTACTGTTGATATTTTATAGAAATTAAACTGATGAAAGATTCACATATGGCGATGAGAATCTGAACATTTTGAGTTGAGTGGGCGATATTTAGAAGTGTGCGCTAAGTTTGGCGCAATCACGCTAATCGTTGTTGAAAAGCTATTTAAGATTTTTGTTGCCACTTAAATTTAATGTATCGTAGTCAACAACGCTAGCTTTAGCAAGACCAGTGCCGCCAATGCTGTGTTACAGATCCATGTGCTATCAACGCGAGCAATACCAACCCTCAATCCTCGGCAATGCAAACCGCAGCCTCTGCGTTACAAGTATTAGCTGATAGTAAAATCAGCAAAACTGCTAGTAAATTTTTTGAAAAGCATTGAATTTCTTAGCAATTCTTCTGGTTTTATTTGATTTTTATTGCTTGGTCATCATCAGTATGGTAAAAATATACGCCAAAATTTACTCTTTGGTTAGCTTTGTCGGATTCTCTACGCGCCACCTCGCCCATCGCTGCTTGAGTGGCTTTGAGTTCAACCGCACGCCGGTTAAGAGCCTTAATTGAATTCATGCCACTTTGTCTAGCAAGCTTATGTAATGTATCAACATCTGCTGCTGTTAAGCCATCATGGTAAACGCAGCGCTCAAGCATTGGCTTGTTTTTATTATTTAAGTTGCTTACTGCTGCCGACATGTGATCGTGCATATTCATGCCTAAAAAAGACAATTTATATTCTAAATCTTGGTTGGGAATAAAGGCTTGCACATTCAGGCGCACGTGATCATTATAATCGAGGCTAACAAAGCCCAGCCTTAGCCATTCATCCAGCACTGGGCGGGCACGAAAATCTTTGCTAACGCTTGCCACCAATGATTCAAAAGAAACCGCTCCTTTGCTTGCAAGCCTTTGCAATGCTAAGGGCTGGCCTGATTCATCTAAATATTTTCTATCTCCCAGCCAAAGCCCAAAAATTTGTGCGCCTATAGAGAAAGGCAGCTCATAAACCTGATTATTCTGGTCACGAATACGTTGTACATCTTTACGATGCACACCAGTTAATAGCGTAATGCGACTATCGGTTTGTTCTTTGCCCTCAATTTTAAACTCCTCTTCAGCCACGCTTACAAATACACGCTTTAAATCTTCTAATATCATGGTGTAGTTAATACCTTGCGATAACATGAAGCGCACCAATGGACGCAACACTTTGCGCAAGGTGTTGTGCAAAATAATCTGCATCTTTTTAGAAGAGTTAGTGAGTGTTATTTCCATAACGTCAATGCATTTGCTGTCTAACTAAGCCGAGAAGCGTTACGCGCTACGATAGTTTTTTTACCGTGATGCGTCTCTACCATCACGCCAATTTCTTTTAAGAATGGGGTTGGCAAAACGCCGCCCGCACAAACGATGACAGCATCATTTGGGATTTCTAGCAATTGTTTATCAGCCAATTCAATTTTTACTGTAACCGAGCGGATTTCATTAATGGTAGATTTGAGTAGCACGGTGAGCCCTTTTTGAGACTCTGCCTCTAGTAATCGTTCGCGATTTTTTGGTTTTACGCGACCAAAAGCTTCACTACGATAAGAAAGCGTTACTGTGGTGCCAGGTTGCTCAGAGATTGTGATGGCAGCTTCTAGTGCGCTATCACCGCCGCCCACGACTAACACATGCTTTTTCTGGTATTGTTCGGGGTCTATCAGCCGATAAACCACCTTGGGCTGCTCTTCGCCAGGCACATCCAGTTTGCGCGGTGTGCCCATGCGACCAATAGCCAGTAATATATTCGCAGTTTGGTAGGTGGCTTTAGGGGTTTTAACCTCGTAACCATTTGCTGTTTTGGTGACCGTTTCCATACGCTCGTTAAAATTGACCTTAAGTTTCTGATCGCGCAATATACGCAACCAGAAGCCCAGCAACTCTTCTTTGCTAATGTCGTACATTTCAACTCTGCCTACAATGGGCAATATTACGGGCTGGGTCATGGCGACTTTATTACGTGGGTATTTGTAAATTGCACCGCCTAGAGACTCCTCTTGCTCTATGGTAAGGTATTTAAGATGATGCTCCTTAGCCGCCAGCGAAGCGGAAAGACCCGCAGGCCCAGCGCCAATAATAATGACATCGTACTCATTGCCTGCATTTTTTTTCTTAATAATAGAATCAATCGCTTGCTTGCCCTGTTCTGCTGCCTTGCGGATTAAGCCCATACCTCCTAGCTCGCCTGCGATGAAGATACTTTCCACATTGGTTTCAAAGCTAGGCTTAACAAAAGGAATGTCCATGCCACGTTTTTCAGTGCCAAATACTAGTTCTATGGCATCGACTGGGCAGGCCGCAAGGCAAGCGCCGTGTCCGATACAGTGAGTTGGGTCTGTTAATACAGCCTTGCCACTAATAATGCTAAGTGCTTTTTCAGGACAGGCTTTTACACAGGCACCAGAACCTATACAGCGCCCAGGATTAATGATTGGGTGTATTGATGCAGGCTCGGTAAGGCCAGCTTCTTTTGACTCGTGTAGGCGTTCACGACCACGCCGATTAACTCGTCTGTGGCGGATGATGTAAATTGCAAAGATGAGCAACAAAGGCGTAAGATAGATGAGAAGGCTTAATTTTGACATGCGTGCCTTAATTTGCGGGGGTATGTAAGAGAGTTAATATTCAAGCTTGAGTTCATAAAATAATTATTCCATTCACTTGGTGTATTATTTAAATGATGCATAATATGTGAGAAAATTACACACGTCAATTTTTTGCAAAGGTTAATTTTTGGCAATGAATGTACAAGCAGTTCCACATGCAAAGTTATGGCTAAGTAGGATTGGCCATTTACTTACTCAGCTCATGCTATGGGCATTGCTAATAGCGCTGGTGTGGCTAGGCTGGATAGTCGCAAAAGGTAACTATTACAAGCCAGGCGAAGGTTTGGGTTACAACCTAGGTTTGGCGGGTGGCTTAATGATGCTTACCTTGTTACTCTACTCTGCACGCAAGCACCTCACGTTCATGCAAAAACTGGGTAAACTCAAGTACTGGTTTCGTATTCATATGATGTTAGGTGTCATAGGGCCAATCTTGATTATATTTCACACCACATTTCGTTTAGGTTCTTTAAATGCGACGATAGCTTTCTATTGTATGCTATTGGTAGCAGGTAGCGGCTTGATAGGTAGGTTTGTGTATACCCGCATTCACAAAGGCTTGTACGGCAGTCGCTCAACTCTAAAAGAGGCGTATGAAGATCTGGCGATTAGTCAAGGTAATATAAACTCGAAACTGCACTTTTTTCCGAAAGTGGAAAAGAAAATTAAATCTTTTGAATTTGAAGCTTTAGAAAAAAAACGTGGATTTTTAGAGGGCATTTGGTTTTTTCTTAGTTTTGATATGCGTCGCATGCTACTTGCTTGGCGCTGTAAGCGTTATATACATTTGAAGCTTGGTGCTGGTAAGCAAGACTTAGCAGATGAGGCATCTGACTTGATCCGTCAATATTTAGCGCAAATTCAAACTGTGGCACAATTTAAAAAATTTGAACAAATATTTTCTACTTGGCACGTTTTGCATATACCGTTGATGTACATGATGGTTGCCACGGCTATATTTCACGTTATTTGGGTACATATGTACTAATGAGAGTTATTTAAAAAGCATCCTAACTATTTATGTTGCGAATTTTTAGCCTTTTTATTCTGTCCTTCTTCCTGGCATTCAGTGCTGGAGCGGACACTATTGAAAGCGTGATGATGCCAGGCAAGGTGATTCAAGGGCATTTGAAATGGGAAGATAACTGCCAAAAATGCCATAAAAAATTCGATAAAGAAGGTCAAAACCAGCTATGTAGAGATTGTCATAAAGAAGTAAATACAGACATTTCTCAGAAAAAAGGCTATCACGGAAAGATGAAGGCTGGCAAAAATTGTGCTGAATGCCATACAGAGCACAAAGGGCGTACTGCCAACATTGTCATATTAGAAGAAAAAACCTTTAAACATCATTTAACCGATTTCGACCTTAAAGGCGGCCACCTAGGCGAGAAAGTGCAATGTAGCGATTGTCACAAGCCCAAAATTAAATATCGAGATGCGCCTTCGGCTTGCATTGGCTGTCACAAAAAAGATGATAAACACAAAAACGCCTTGGGTGAAAAGTGTGCAGATTGTCACGTTGAGAAAAACTGGAAAGACATTACTTTTGATCACGACAAAAGCGACTTCAAACTTAGAGGCGCGCACGCTGAAACTAAGGTGGTGTGTAAAGATTGCCATAAAGACGATAAGTTTAAACAAACACCAAAAGATTGTTACTCTTGTCATAAAAAAGATGATGACCACAAAGGTGTGTTTGGTCAGAAGTGCGCTGATTGCCACACTGATAAAGACTGGAAAACGACCACATTTGACCATACCAAGGAGGGCCACTTTGCCTTGCTAGGCAAGCACGATTCAGCTAAATGTATTAGTTGCCATAAATCTGCAGGTCAAAAATTACCACAAACTTGCATTGGCTGCCATCGCAACGATGACAAGCATAAAGGTTCTTTAGGCGAGAAGTGTGGGGATTGTCACAACGAGCGCAGCTGGACTAGTACTGGTGAGTTTAATCATGATAAGGACACTAAATTTCCACTCAAGGATAAGCACAAAACGGCTAAATGCGAGGCTTGCCACATCACAGGCGCGAAGTACGAAATGCTGCCACTAGATTGTTATTCTTGTCACAAAAAAGATGACGTGCATAAAGGCAAATTTGGTGAAAAGTGTGAAGATTGTCACAATGCAAAGGATTGGAAAAAAGATAATTTCGACCATGATAAGACTAAATTCCCACTTAGGGGCAAGCATAAACCCGCTAAATGTGAAAGTTGTCACAAAAATGGGTTAGAGGAAAAACTTAAAACAGGCTGTAATGATTGCCATCAAAAAGATGACCCACATAAATCTGTGTTTGGTGCAAGCTGCGAGAAGTGTCATAACGACTCGGACTGGAAAAAAACCACTACCTTTGATCACACAAAAGACACTAAATATCCGTTAAAAGGCAAGCACATTAAAACCAAGTGTGAGGCATGCCACAAGCCGCCGCCAGCTCCACCTAAACTGTTGCCAACAGCCACGTGCTTCTCTTGTCACGAGCGTGATGATGTGCATAAAGGCTCTGAAGGCAAAAAATGTGAGGATTGTCATACCGAGGCTACATGGAAAGTGAAGGACTTTGATCATAATAAGACCAAGTTCCCCTTGCTGGGCAAACATGGTGTGGTGCAATGCAAAAAATGTCATTTAACAGGTAAATTTACAGAGGCTAAAAAAGATTGTTTTTCATGCCACCAAAAAGATGATGTGCATAAAAAACAATTGGGCACACTTTGCGAAGATTGCCACAACGCTAGGGATTGGGCGATATGGGATTTTAACCATGATACGCGCACCAAATATAAGCTGGATGGGGCGCACAAAAAAGTGAATTGCTTAGACTGCCACAGAACCGCTTTTGTTGGCAAAGTGAAACAAAGTGCCACTTGCTACAGTTGCCACGCAGGTGATGACGTGCATGGCGGAAGCTTTGGCCCGCAATGCGACCGCTGCCATGTCACCGCCAACTTTAAAGATATTAAGGTAAATGTGGGCGTAGGTAGATAAATGCTACACTAGCTAACTTATTGTTCAGCAGGGTTTATATAACTTTTTCCCCTATTTTTAAATCCCATATACTTTTTTAAAAAAGTGTTTGACGCATAATTAGTTCCCGCCTACTATTTAATTTATGTGGATAAATTTCCCACAATTTTATTTAATTTGCAGATGAAATTTTTGGATTAAGCTTAGCTAACAATGGGATTTACAGCACAATTTAAATTAAGTTGGAAACAAATATCTGCATGCTTTTTAGCGTGCTGTCTTTCAGCTCTGCTTGCAATTTTAATGGTGAGTTCAGCAGTCGCTGAAACAAAAACCATTAAGGGTGGTTTTAAGTTTGATCATACCAAAACTGGTTTTGCATTAGTAGGTCCACACGCCGCGGCTAAGTGCGAAACCTGTCACATCAACGGTATATTTAAAGGTACGCCAAAGCAATGTTCAGGTTGTCACGTTGATGGCAATCGCATGAACGCACCTGCTAAGCCATCAAATCATATAAAAACGACCGCTAGGTGTGAAACTTGCCATACCAGCACAGCAAGCTTCAAAGGCGCCAAGTTTAACCACACTGGCATCACTACAGGCTGTGCCAGCTGCCATAACGGTACAACAGCTAAAACTAAGCCAAATAACCATATACCAACCACTAAAGCTTGTGAAACCTGTCATAAGAGTACTGCTAGCTTCGCTGGCGCAAAGTTCGATCATACTGGCGTTACCACTGGCTGTACCAACTGCCATGAAGCGGGTCAGACATTTTTAGGCGTCATCGCCACGCGCGCCACTGGCGCTGCGAGATTCCCTGCACACCCTAAGACGGGCGAGTGTTCGCTGTGTCATAGCACAACCACATTCACTGGCGCCAAGTTTAACCACACTGGCATCACTACAGGCTGTGCCAGCTGCCATAACGGTACAACAGCTAAAGGTAAATCAACTAACCATATAGTGACTACTGCAGCTTGCGAAACCTGTCATAAATCGACGACTTCATTTGCTGGCACTGCATTCAACCACACGGGTGTTGCGGTTGGCTCTTGTGCCACCTGTCACGGTAAGACTTCGACAGGCAAACCTGCGACACATATTCCAACCACTGCTTCTTGTGATTTGTGTCACCGCACCACTGCATTTGTGCCTGCGACCATGAACCACAGCGGCATCAGTACTGGCTGCGCGACCTGTCACGGCGGCACTTTTGCCAATGTGGTGAAGAAACCAGCGACGCATATCGTCACCAGTGCAGCTTGCGAAACCTGTCATAAATCGACGACTTCATTTGCTGGCACTGCATTCAACCACACGGGTGTTGCGGTTGGCTCTTGTGCCACCTGTCACGGTAAGACTTCGACAGGCAAACCTGCGACACATATT
>JANLWF010000044.1:0-1512 GCA_031364385.1 Methylotenera sp. | reverse complement strand
CCGCCAATAATGGGCGCGATAGCAGGTGCAATACCGAATAACATCTGAATAGTCGCCATTACGCGCTGCGCTTGCGCGCCTTCAAACAAATCGCGCACCATGGCGCGCGCCACGGTATTACCCACTCCGCCCGAAGCGCCTTGCAGCGCGCGAAAAAACCACAGCGTTTCAACATTGGGCGCAAACGCGCAGCCGATTGAGGCTAATACAAAGATGCTCAAGCCCCATTTAATGGTGGCAATGCGGCCAATGGCGTCTGAAATTGCGCCGTGCCACAGCGTCATCAGCGCGTATGGGAACAGATAAAAGGTGAGGCTTTGCTGAATTTGTACGTCAGTTGCGACTAAATCTGCGCCCATGATGTGGAAGGCGGGCAAATAGGTGTCGATAGCAAACGGCGCCAGCGCAGCTAGACTGGCGAGTACGTAAACTAAGATGTTGGAATGTGGTTTCATAGCTGCAAGTTTAACGCATACCTTCTATATTATTGCCATCGTCATTCTGAGCGTAGCGATGAGTCCAGATTTTTTGTCGCATTGCTATAGACCCTTCTCTTCGCTCAGAATGAAGGCATACAAAGAAAAAGGCGCATTAATAAAATGCGCCTTGATTATAGCCGACACTATTAAGGCAAGGCGTGGAACTCCTCAACACGCTCTGTATCGCCAGCGACATATTTTTTAGAGTTTTTATCGGTTCTAAAAATAATCGGCTGGCTGGCTAACACTGGGTTTTTACTATCTTCAATGGCTTTTTCGATTAAATGATGATTAGGTGAAAGCGAGCAAACTGGATCTGCGCTTTCAGCGTCGCCACTCAATAAAAATGCCTGACAACGACAGCCCGCCAAGTCGTTCATTTTTTCTGGGCAAGTGACACACGGGCCTTTCATCCAAGCTGTACCGCGATATTTATTAAAGGCGGGGCTGTCTTTCCAAGCCCATTCCAAGCCCTTGTCACGCACATTCGGAAATGCCATATTCGGTAACACACGGGCCGAATGGCATGGCAACACATCACCATTCGCAGTCACAATCATAAATACTTCGCCCCAACCGTTCATACATTTTTTCGGACGGTCGCCGAAGTAATCAGGGACGACAAAGAAAATCTTCATTTTGTTGCCGACTTTTTGGCGGAACTCGTTGGTGATGCGTTCTGCTTCGTCAATTTGTTCTTTTAGCGGCATGAGTTGGCTGCGATTCACCAGGGACCAACCATAATATTGTGTGTTCGCCAGCTCAACATAATCCGCGCCCAACGCTTCGGCCATCTCGAGGATTTATTTGATATGGCCAATGTTGTAGCGGTGTATCACCACGTTTAGCACCATCGGGTAGCCGTGATTTTTAATCATCGCGGCGACTTTTTTCTTCAGTTCAAAGGTTTTGGTGTTGGTAATAAAGTTGTTAATTTCTTCAGTAATATCATGCATCGAGAGCTGGATATGATCCAAACCGCCCTCTTTAAAAGCCTGAATACGTTTTTCAGTCAGCCCAACACCAGAGGTGA
>JANLWF010000037.1:0-10295 GCA_031364385.1 Methylotenera sp. | reverse complement strand
CAGACGCTGATTACTGCGTTTGTTGAATCTACCTTAAGCAAAAATCATGTGGATTTGCCGCTAGATTGGTGGGTGGTCATTGCAGATGTGATTGGTTCTACCAAGGCGATTGAGCAAGGCGCATATAAAAAAGTAAATACCGTGGGAGTGGCGTGCATTGCGGCGGTGTTAAATGTCGATTTAAGCATTGAAATCCCGTTTGTATTTGGCGGTGATGGCGCTACATTTGCCATACCCGATAGTTTGCGGGAGCAGGTGGAAATTGCGCTGCGAGGCGCGCAGCAGCTAGCACAGAACAGTTTTGGCTTAGGTTTGCGCGTGGGTTTGGTGCGTGTTTCAGATTTAATGGCCGATGATTTATGGGTGAAAGTGGGCAAATTTAAATTATCGCCACATGTGACGCAAGCGGTGTTTTCTGGGCGCGGCTGGGAGGAAGCCGAGCGGCGCATTAAAACGCCTGATTCAGCTGGTGTTATTCGTGTGCTTGCGACTGAGGGCTTGGCAGAGGCCAGTTTCGAAGGTTTTGAATGTCGCTGGCAAGGTGTGCCAAGTTTTAATGACCATAAGCTGGCTTTGCTGGTGTGCGCAACCTCTAAAGATGCTGAAACCAATCTAAGTACTTACCAACGCGTATTAGAGAAAATTCAGACCATTTACGGGGATGTGCTGCAATATCACCCACTGCATGCCAAGACCATGCGACTTAGCTTTAACCCTAAATTGTTGGTACACGAGTGGCGGGTGCGCACAAGCCATTTTGTTGTGCGGCAGCGGTTATTGTATTTAGCTAAAATGCTGTTTCAAAATTTTGCAGGCATGATTTTGTTTGCCCGAAACATGGATACTGAAACTACCAAGTGGAGCGAGTATCGAGATGAGTTGGTGGATAATTCTGACTTTCGCAAATTTGATGGGATGCTGCGCATGGTAATAGATGGCACTGAAGCGCAGGCCACACAACTAGAGCAGTTTTTGCTAAGCGAACACCAGTTCGGGCATTTAGCGTTTGGGCTACACAAATCGCGCGAAGCTTTGGTGACGTGCATTGTGCGATCATTCACAGGCAACCACATGCACTTTGTTGATGGTAGCGATGGTGGCTATGCACTGGCTGCGCGCGGTTTAAAAGGCCAGCTAGTGAAAATATTCCAGTCATAATTTTTTTAATATTCGTCATAGCTTTGTGTGTTAAGTGAATTTTTCGCGTAATTCAAGCTCTTAACTTACACCTTTAATATTGCCAGATGATGATTAATAAAAAACTGTATTTATTTGCCAGTGTTGGCTTTTTTGTGTTTGCGTTTAACCTTGCCTTTGCAGAGGCCAAGCACGTAGCTAAAGACACCCATAAAGTAGCAGAAAAGGTGTTATATCAGCAATATCCAGCATCTGCAGATGGCATAGGCAAGGTGTACCTAGGGCGGGAAATCGCGCAGGTAATGGGTTATCAAGGCGCAGCTTGGTTAGAGCGCGAATCGCGTGAAAAAGAAGAACGTACCGATATTTTGCTACGCGCGCTCAACCTTAAAAAAGGTATGGTGGTGGCGGATATTGGTGCTGGCACAGGTTATTTATCGCGCCGCATGGCAGATAGTGTTGGCCTGCAAGGCAGTATCTATGCGGTTGATGTGCAATCGGAAATGATAGAGAAACTAAAAAGTTTATCTAAAAATTACCCTAATATTAAACCTGTTTTGTCTACGCCAAGCGATATTAAGCTGGCAGCCAACAGCTTAGATATGGCGATTTTGGTGGATGTTTACCATGAGCTGGAATTTCCCTATGAGGTGGCGCAAAGCATTTGGTCTGCCCTCAAACCTGGGGCGAAGTTAGTGCTGGTGGAATATCGCGCTGAAGACGACACAGTGCCGATTAAAAATATTCACAAAATGACACAAGCGCAGGTGATTAAAGAGCTAAGCGTGTTGCCATTTAATTTGCACAACACGGTAACCAGCCTGCCTTGGCAGCATGTAATTGTGTTTACTAAGCACTAGCAAGGTTAGATTAAAACGGCAAAAATACCGCTGTGGCAAGGCTTTGCATGACGCGTGATATTAATCGCTGAGATTTTTCGGCCAAGCTAATGGCGTATAAATCGGTGCGACCTATCATTTTGCCAAATTCGCGCTCAAAGCTTAAATTAAGGTCCTTGTCGCTAATTTCATTGGTAAGCAAATATAAATTGCCATTGGCATCACGTGCGTTCGAGAGCTTCCAAGCAGCGATTTCAATATTGCGTGCGACGTTGTAAATATTCTGAGGTTCGATTCTATCGATAAAGTAAAAGTCTGTTTTGTCGTTATGCGCCTTTAGCAGCATAGTTTGCAGACCGATAATAAACGGCAGCACACGATCACCTTGGTAGTTGCTATCAAAAGCTAAAAATATGGCTTGGGTGCCTTGTTTGTTGTCGATTTCTTTAAATTTAAAATGATGTTGTAAATCGCCTTCAAACACCCATTCCACCATTTTTTCGGCATTGTCAGCCGTGCTTTTGGCTAGTTCATGCGGGTTACGTTTGTAGAGTTTCAACATTAAATTACGCAAACTTTGCGTGTTTTCTGCCAGTTCTACATCGGCCATGCGGTCGAAATCGTTTTTGCCTAATTGATTGGCAGAGCTTCTATCGCTACGCTCGGGTATGGGTTTGCCTTCTATTACAGCGTTTGTGACGCACCCAGTTATTACGCTACAAGCTAACATTAACAGCAGCATTTTCATGCGTGCATAGTCACTTTTTTATGAATGATTCTGGCTTTTGGAAATACTACGCTAAACGTGCTGCCAACGCCAATTTCGCTACTAATTTCTAGCTTGGCTTGATGGCGAATTAATATGTGCTTAACGATGGAAAGCCCTAAGCCAGTGCCGCCAGTTTCGCGGCTGCGTCCACGATCAACTCGGTAAAAACGCTCAGTGAGTCTGCCTATATGTTGCTGCTCAATACCTATCCCCGTATCACGTACCGCAAATACGGGCTGCTCGTTAATCAAATTCCAAGTAATAAATATTTCACCACTTTTGGGTGTGTAGCGCACGGCGTTGCTTACTAGGTTACCAAATGCGCTTTGTAGCTCATCTTGAGAGCCGTTGAGGTTAAGCGTAGGGTCTGCATCCAAATAGATTTTATGTTTAGCTTTACTTAAAGCTTGGCCTAGCTCTAGAGCATCGTTTTGCACTATTTTTAATAGCTTAGCCATCTCAATTTCGTTATCATCAGGCGCCTCGACGTTACTTTCTATGGTGGATAGCGTGAGTAAATCCTCGATTATGCGGCGCATACGGCTGGTTTGATCTTCCATCATGGTGAAATAAGTTTTTAATGCCGCTGGCACTGCGCCTTCCATATCGCTTAGGGTTTCTAAAAAGCCGCCAACTACCGTTAATGGTGTACGCAGCTCGTGCGAGACATTGGCAATAAAATCACGCCGCATGGCGTCTACTTTTTCTAGCTGTGTCATATCGCGGCTAATCAGTAATTTTTGCTGGTTAGCAAATGGAATCAGTTGGATTTCTAGGGTGACGTCAGGATTACGCCAGGATTTGAGTTTATATGGTTCTTCGTAAGCCTCACTATATAAATAGGCAATGAAATGGCTATCTCTGATCAAATTGACGATAGGTATATTTTTATCGGTCTCTAGCATTAAACCGAGTTGAGCTTCAGCGTGTGGAGTACACCATTCGATAGTGTTACTAGCGCTGAGTATGACCAATCCATCGGGCATGGCGCTGGTGGCAAGCCTAAAGCGCTCTAGTGCTGAGTTTAACTGAGTTTGATTAAAGATATTGTTGCGCTCATATTGCAATAGGGCTGCGAATATATCTTCCCAAACACCTGAGCCCTCTGGAATCGTATTAAGAGTGGGTTTTTTAAACCAGTGATGTAATTGGTGTAGCCATAAAATATGACTGCTGAGATATATTAAAAGGCTGATAGAAAACACTAGTAATGCAACAAATGCACCGCTTATCAGCCATAAAAACAGGCAGATTACACTTAAGGCGCAAAGGGTTAACCCTGCTTTCCAACGAATATCTATCACGATTTAGCTTTACAGTTAATTAAGCTTAATTATAGCTAGCTTTAGCGTGCAAATAATCCACTTTAGTGGGTATATTTCACGGACAAGACCCCCTGCGGCCTTTGTTGCTAAGCTGATGATATTAGTGCAGCTTCAAGCCCTAATTGTTTTTTGCAGATAAGCGATAGCCTGAGCCGCGCACAGTTTGAATTAAATCTTGATGGTTAGACACCGCCAAAGCATTGCGAAGCCTACGAATATGTACATCTACCGTACGATCTTCTACAAACACGCGGTCACCCCACACTTTGTCGAGTAATTGGCTGCGACTATGCACGCGTTCGGCGTTACTCATAAAATAATGCAACAGCCTAAATTCAGTAGGCCCTAAATCAATGTTGGCATTATTGCCAGTGACGCGATGCGTGGTTGGATCAAGCAATAAGCCATGAATTTCAATTGGGTCGTCGGTCATCTGCGGCGCACGACGGCGCAACACGGCTTTAATACGCGCGTTAAGCTCGCGTGGACTAAATGGTTTGGTCACGTAATCATCAGCACCCACTTCTAAGCCGCGCACTTTATCGAACTCATCGCCACGCGCGGTAAGCATAATAATCGGGATAGCTTTAGTGAGTTGGTCAGATTTTAAACGACGTGCATATTCAATACCGCTCATGCCTGGCAACATCCAATCTAGCAAAATCAAGTCTGGCAGCGTGTTGCGCAATAACTCTTGCGCGTGCTCTACACTTAGAGCACGCATAGCGTTATGGCCAGATTGTGTAATGTTAAGCGCGAGTAATTCTTGTATTGCGGGTTCATCTTCAATCACTAAGATATTGGCTGGCATCGTTTATTCCAATTAAAATGACGAATTAATTTTATGACTTTAATATGACATATTCATGACAAAATTCAAACGTTTTTTTAAGATATAACTAATGTGTAATTGCCATTTTTGGTAATTTGTAAGAGTATGTAGTTTGTTTGTATTACTAGAAATGCTCATAACACTATATAGAAAATTTCAGGGGATAGCATGGCAAGTTTTTTATCTAAAGAGTACATTACCGCACGGCCAAGTTTTAACCGTTGGTTAGTGCCACCTGCCGCGTTGGCGATACATTTATCTATTGGTATGGCCTATGGGTTTAGCGTGTTTTGGAAGCCCCTAGGTAATGCGCTTATGGGCTCAGATGGCAAGCCCTTGGCTGCCTGTGCGGCAGGAGCGACTACGTTTAGTGAAAAGTTATCTGGCACGATACGCGCTTTAACCGCCACTGATTGCAACTGGACGCAGTTTGATTTGGGCTGGATGTACACCCTGTTTTTCGTGCTGCTAGGTTGCTCGGCAGCGTTATGGGGTGGCTGGTTAGAGCGCGAAGGCCCACGCAAAGCGGGCTTGGTTTCCATGCTGTGCTGGTGCGGTGGCTTACTCATTTCTGCTTACGGCGTGTATGCGCACCAATTATGGATGATGTGGCTGGGTAGCGGTGTGATTGGGGGCATTGGGCTTGGTTTAGGCTATATTTCCCCTGTTTCCACGTTGATTAAATGGTTCCCCGATAGACGCGGCATGGCCACAGGTATGGCCATTATGGGTTTTGGTGGCGGCGCGATGATAGGCTCACCATTGGCGACCAAATTAATGACTTATTTTGCAACGCCTGGCAATGTGGGCGTTTGGCAAACCTTTGCAACGCTAGCTGTCATATATTTTGTATTTATGTTGTGTGGTGCGCTAGGCTATCGCGTACCGCCAATCGGCTGGAAGCCCGCCAATTGGACACCGCTAGCCGCTTCGAACAATAACATGATTGCCTCGCGCCATGTGCATTTAAAAAATGCACATAAAACGCCGCAATTTTGGTTGCTATGGATTGTATTGTGTATGAATGTTTCTGCTGGTATTGGCATTATTGGTGCGGCTGCGCCCATGTTGCAAGAAACCTTTGGTGGCGCATTAATTGGCCAGCCTGGCCTAGGATTTGCAGACATTAAAGTGGACGAATTGCTTACTGCCAAAGCGGCGGCGGTTGGTGCAGGCTTTGTCGGGTTAATTTCACTATTTAATATTTTTGGACGCATTGGCTGGGCAACCTCGTCAGACAAGCTTGGGCGCAAGCGCACCTATTTTATTTTCTTCACTTTAGGGGCGATTTTATATTGCACTGCTACCTATATGGCAGGTATGAAATCGCTGGCCTTATTTGTGGCAAGTTTTTGCGTGATTGCCTCCATGTATGGCGGTGGCTTTGCTACTATTCCCGCCTATTTGGCCGATATGTTCGGTACACAATTTGTCGGTGCAATTCATGGGCGCCTGCTAACGGCGTGGTCAACCGCGGGTATTTTAGGGCCAGTGGTGGTGAATTATATGCACGACACGCGGCTTGAATCTGGTGTGCCGTTTGATAAAATTTACGCACCAATTTTTGTGGTGCTGGCAGGCATGTTAGTTGTCGGCTTTATTGCCAATTTGCTGGTAAAACCTGTGGATGACAAATACTTTATGTCCGATGCCGAACTTGAGCAAGAACATCGATTGGCGCATGAAAAATCCGTGCAAAACGGAGCAAATACAGTCGTAACAAGCGATGTGGCACACCATCCTATTCTAGTTAAACTGGCTTGGGCTGCGGTGTTGATTCCCATTAGTTATGGGATTTGGAGCACAGTACAAAAAGCTTGGGCTTTGTTTTCCTAAAAGTGCGCTTTTTAGAATTAAGCCTTATCAATTTTGGTTAAGTTAAAACTGACAAAATGTGTCAGCGCTTATCGTGTAAAATAGCCATTTTTAGCACTTTAAGAGATTGAATTGAATAAAATTACTATTAATTTAGACGGCGCCGGCAAAAAAATCGGCATTGTGCAATCGCGATTTAATAGCGATATTGGCGATGGCTTGTTGGCGGCTTGTCATGCAGAATTGTTGAGACTTGGCGTAAAATCTGAACATATTCGCATTGCTACCGTGCCTGGCGCGCTAGAAACGCCACTTATTTTGCAGCACATGGCATTGAGCGAAAAGTTTGATGCACTGATTGCATTGGGTGCGATTATTCGTGGTGAAACCTATCACTTTGAAGTGGTTGCAAACGAATCTGCACGCGGTATTTCAGAGGTTCAGTTGAACACAGGAGTACCAGTGGCAAATGCTGTTTTAACGACGGAAGATGACGAGCAAGCGCTTGCTCGTATGTTAATTAAAGGCACAGAAGCTGCACAAGTGGCGATTGAAATGGCGAATTTGGTGCGTGCATTATGAGTGATACCAAAGCTGAAGTTAAAGCAGTTAAAAAACCAAAAGTAAGTCAAAACCGTCGTAAATCGCGTGAGCTAGTGTTAAAGGCGGTATATCGTGGCATGATTAATGCTGGCGATATAAAACAAATCGTTCTAGATGCACAAGATGACCCAGAATACATAAAAGCTGATGAGTCGTATTTTAAGCAATTGTTAGAAGGCGTGACTGGTAAAATAAGGGAACTGGACCAGCAGATTTCAGTTTTTATCGATAGGAAAATAGAAGAATTGAGCCCTGTGGAGCACGCAATTTTGCGTGTATCGTCGTTTGAATTAATGTTTGATATGAGCATTCCATACCGTGTAGCCATTAACGAAGGCGTAGAATTAGCCAAACTTTACGGCGGAGTAGATGGGCATAAGTATATTAATGGCGTGTTGGACAAAGTGGCCGCTGCTGCAAGGCCACAGGAGTTTAGGCGATGAACGCTTAATTTGGGCGATGAAGTAAATTCAGCGTTCAATTATGCTTGTAACTGTGTGTTATTTAGTGAGCTTTAAATTTTGAATGTCACTCAATTTTGAACGTATCTAGCGCAATAAATATAGTGCGACTTACCGATATAGGCAAGGTGCGCGATCATAATGAAGATGCGATTGCAAGTGATTTGACTATAGGTTTGCTTGTGTTGGCCGATGGCATGGGCGGCTATAGGGCGGGTGAAGTGGCAAGCGAAATGGCCGTGCTATTAGTAGCTGCCGAAATTACACAAGCTATGCATGATAACGCTCAAGCTTGGCTAGAAAAGTCAGAGTTAATTCCAGAATCGCACATGCTGAAAAACGCGATACAAAAAGTGAATGCGGCTATTTACCAGGTATCGCAAGATGAGCCGCAATGCGCAGGTATGGGCACTACATTGGTAGCTGGCCTTTTTACGAATAATAAATTGGTTGTGGGGCATATTGGTGATTCGCGCATGTATCGCTTACGTGGTGGAGCACTAACGCAATTAACCGAAGATCACTCTTTGGTACAAGAGCAAATTAATGCTGGCTTAATTACGCAAGAGCAGGCTCAAACATCTAGTCACAAGAATCTGGTGACGCGCGCTTTGGGCATAGAGCCTGATGTAGAGCTGGAATTGCAAGAGCTAGGTGTAGAAGTGGGCGACTTTTATTTACTTTGTTCTGATGGATTATCAGACATGGTGAGTGATGCAGCAATCGCAGAAACACTGCGCGAAGCGAATGGTGATATTACGTATGCAGCCAATAGATTAATTCATTTAGCAAATGAACATGGTGGCGTGGATAATATTTCGGTCATGCTAGCAATAATAAAAAAAGAGTTTGCAGCTGAAAAAAGTTGGGTTCAAAACTTACTTGAAAAAGTAAAAAAGTAAAGCAAACTAAATTAAAGTAAATTTTAAGGCGATTATGGCAAAGTTAAATATTTCATTAGAGGGCAACTCACTAGGTGAATTTAACTTAGATAAAGAGCGCATTACGATTGGTCGTCGTGTAGGCAATGATATTCATATTGATAATTTAGCAGTGAGTGGCGACCATGCCGTTATTACTACGATTGGTAATGACTCTTTTTTACAAGATCTTGATAGTACCAATGGCACCTTGGTGAATGGTAAATCCATTAAAAAACATGTATTACATCACGGCGATATTATAGGGTTTGGTAGGTATCAAATCGAATATGTGAATCTAACACAGCAAAAATCGCTAGCGGATCGTAGTGGTTTTGAAAATACCGCTGTAATGCGGCCAGCAAAGCCGATTGCAGATGCTTCAGCCAGGAGGTCAGAAGGTGAAAAAACACTAAATACCGCTACATCAGAACCCAGCAAAGAAAATGCCACCCAAGTGGCATCAGCAGCACCAGCGATAGACTCTGAAAAGTTGGTAAAATCTGTAGTGACTGATCAAATATTAGGGCATTTACAAGTCTTGAATGGCGTGAATACTGGCCATGAATTGCTTTTAAACAAAGCACTAACAACGCTAGGTAAACCTGGTGTGCAGGTAGCTGTTATTACCAAGCGGCCGCACGGCTATTTTATTACACATGTAGAAGGCAAAAAAATGCCTTTAGTGAATGGTCACGTTATTGGTGCTCAGGCACATGCATTAAGTGACCATGACGTAATTGATTTAGAAGGCATTAAAATGGAGTTTCACTTAGTGCAAAATTAATAGCGCAGGCAATTTTGAAACTAATTATTTAAATGACTCAGCTTTAGGTGAAACATAAGAGCAAATGCAAACTTTAGAAATGCTAAATCAACTCGAGCGCCTTAATTCAATTGGCGTTGCGCTTTCTGCAGAGCCTGATAACAATCGCTTACTTGAAGTTATTTTGCTGGGTGCTAAAGAGCTCACCAACGCCGATGGCGGCACGCTTTACTCGGTGACAGAAGATGCAAGGCTCAAGTTTGAGATTATGCGCACAATCAGCCTAAATATTGCAATGGGCGGCACTACTGGTATAGAAATTCCATTTCCATCATTACCAATTTACCTTGAAGATGGCAAGCCAAACAACAATATGGTGGCAGCCTACAGCGTGATAAATACCAAAACTGTTAATATTGCGGATGCGTATTTAGCCGAAGGATTTGATTTTTCTGGCACACGTAAGTTTGATGAGGCGATGGGCTTTCGCTCGAAATCATTTCTAACCGTGCCGATGACTAATCATGAGGGCGAAATTATTGGTGTTTTGCAATTAATTAATGCAATAGACCCATTGAGCCACGAAATCATTTCCTTTTCTCAATCACATCAACGCTTAGTTGAATCGCTCGCTTCACAAGCTGCAGTTGCGCTCACCAATCATAATTTAATTAATGGGCTGAAGGATTTATTTGAGTCATTTATTAAGTTGATTGCAGATGCGATTGATGAAAAATCTCCCTATACTGGTGGCCATTGTCAGCGAGTCCCAGAGCTTACAATGATGCTGGCAGATGCAGCAATTAAGACCAAAGAAGGGCCGCTAAA
>JANLWF010000020.1:0-4165 GCA_031364385.1 Methylotenera sp. | reverse complement strand
CGTCAACGTGGCGGTGGCGGCGGGTTGCGATGCGCTGCATCCTGGCTATGGTTTTTTGTCAGAGAATCCTGAATTAGCCGAAATTTGCGCGCGGCGTGGCATTAAGTTTATTGGGCCAAATGCGTCGGTTATACGCCAAATGGGCGATAAAATCGAGGCGCGTAAAGCCATGACGAGCGCGGGCATACCCTGCACGCCTGGTAGCGATGGTAACCTAGCGGATTTAGACGAGGCGGTAAACTTAGCGGCTAAAATTGGTTACCCCGTAATGCTAAAAGCCACTAACGGCGGAGGTGGGCGTGGTATTCGCCGTTGCGACTCTGAAAAAGACTTGCTCAGCAATTATGACCGCGTGATTTCTGAAGCCAGCAAAGCTTTTGGCAAGCCGGAAGTGTTTTTAGAAAAATGCGTGGTGCATCCGCGCCATATCGAAGTACAAGTGATGGGCGATAGTCTTGGCAATGTAATTCACTTGTTTGAGCGCGATTGTTCTATTCAACGCCGCAATCAAAAGCTCATCGAAATTGCGCCCTCCCCCCAATTAAGTCAAGCGCAGCGTGATTATATTGGGGGCTTAGCGGTTAAAGCGGCTAAAGCGGTGGGTTATGAAAACGCGGGCACGGTAGAGTTCTTGCTGGATCAAAATAATAATTTCTATTTTATGGAAATGAATACGCGCTTACAGGTTGAGCACACTGTAACCGAGACCATTACTGGGGTGGATATTGTGCAAGAGCAAATCCGCATTGCCTATGGATTACCGCTACGCTATAAACAATCTGAAATTAGCTTTCGTGGCTTTGCCATGGAATATCGTATTAATGCAGAAGACCCTAAAAATGATTTTCTACCAAGCTTTGGTAAAATTACACGCTATTACTCACCAGGCGGACCTGGCGTGCGCATGGATGCTGCGATTTACTCGGGCTATGTGATTCCGCCTTATTACGATTCTATGTGTGCCAAGCTCACGGTGTGGGCACTAGATTGGCCAAGCGTGGTGGAGCGTGGGCGTCGTGCCTTGGGCGATATGGTGGTGTATGGTGTAAAAACCACGATTCCGTATTATCAAGAGATTATGAAGCACCCTGATTTTAAAAATGCCGATTTCAACACTAGCTTTGTAGAAACGCATCCCGAACTTACTAATTACGCCTCCGAGTTGCCGCCAGAGTTGTTTGCAGCGGCTATTTCGGCGGCCATTGCAGCACATGAAGGCATTTAACTAAAGACTTACGATAAAGATTAATTATAAAGATATTAAGCTATGAGCAAAATACACATTACAGAACTCGTTTTACGCGACGGCCATCAATCCATGATTGCAACAAGATTGCGTACCGAAGACATGCTGCCAATTTGCAGCAAGCTGGATGCCATTGGTTTTTGGTCGATTGAGGCTTGGGGTGGAGCAACCTTTGATGCTTGCGTACGTTTTTTAAAAGAAGACCCGTGGGAGCGTCTTGCCAAGTTGCGCAAAGCCTTACCGAACAGCCAAATTAATATGTTGTTACGCGGCCAAAACTTGCTTGGCTATCGCCATTATTCCGATGATGTAGTACACGCTTTTGTGCAAAAATCAGCCGATAATGGTGTCGATGTCTTCCGCATTTTTGATGCCTTGAACGACGTGCGCAACCTGCGCGAAGCGATTAAAGCCGTTAAAAAAGTGAACAAACACGCCATTGGTACACTTTCTTACACGACCAGCCCCGTGCACGATATTGCCTATTTTGTCGCCATGGCCAAGGAGCTAGAAGAAATTGGCGCTGATAGCATTGGTATTAAAGATATGGCGGGTTTGCTCACGCCAACCGTGGCTGGCGAGCTGGTTAAAGAGTTAAAAGCGGCTGTTAACTTGCCTGTGCACATGCACAGTCACGCCACTTCTGGTTTGGCGAGTATGGTGATGCTCAAAAGTGTTGAGAGTGGTGTTGATATTATCGACACTTGCAATTCATCCTTCTCAGAAGGTGCTAGCCACCCCACCACAGAGAGTATGGTAGCCGCGTTTAAAGGCACGCCTTATGATACAGGATTAGATTTAGCCAAACTACAAGAAATAACCGCCTACTTTAAAGAAGTACGCAGAAAATATTGGCAATATGAAAGCGAGTTTACTGGTGTTGATACACGCGTGCTGGTAAACCAAGTGCCTGGCGGCATGATTTCCAACTTATCTAATCAGCTAAAAGAGCAAGGCGCACTGGATAAAATGGACGCCGTATTGGCCGAAATTCCTCGTGTACGTGAAGATTTAGGTTATCCACCCTTAGTCACACCAACTTCGCAAATTGTCGGCACGCAGGCCGTGTTAAATGTGATGACTGGCGGGCGCTATAAATCGGTGACTAACGAAGTTAAAAATTACTTTTTAGGCCAATATGGCAAAGCGCCTGCGCCTGTTAATGCAAAAGTAAAACAGCTAGCGGTAGGCGATGCCGAAGTGATTACTTGCCGCCCTGCCGATTTGTTAGAGCCAGAAATGGCTAGATTGCAAGTTGAATCTGAGCGTATCGCAAAATCTGATGAAGACGTTTTAACCTACGCCATGTTCCCCGATATTGGCCAAACCTTTTTGCAAGAGCGCAATGCTGGCAGCTTAAAACCAGAGGCATTGCAGACCAAAGAGGCCGTTAATACCGCCTCTGCGCGGTATGCACCCAATGAATTTAAAGTGACTTTGCATGGTGAAACTTTCCACATCAAGCTTACTGGTAGCGGTCACGCTGGCGAAGAAAAACGTCCATTCTATGTGTCAGTTGACGGTATTGTCGAAGAAGTTATCGTAGAAACATTAGACGAAATTGAAGTTTCTGGCGGCAGTATTGGTACTAAAAATGGTGGCAAGAAGAAAGCTTCTACTACTTCTAGTGGTCGCCCTCGTCCGCACCATGCAGGTTGTGTAACCACAGCCATGCCAGGCACAATTGTGGCGGTTAAGGCCAAAGTGGGCGATAAAGTGAAAGCGGGCGACGGCGTATTGGTGATTGAAGCGATGAAAATGGAAAATGAAATTCAAGCCTCAACCACAGGTACCGTGGTTGCTGTGCACGTCAGCAAAGGCGATGCAGTCACGCCAGATGAATCACTTTTAGAGATTCAACCAGAATAAATTGGTTGTAATATAAAACATAAGCCGACAGAATATGCCTGTCGGCTTTTTTATTTAAGCGAAACAACGAATAAAAACCATGAAACAAATCTTAATTTTAGCTTCTTCATCGGAATACAGGCGCCAGCTTTTGCAAAAGTTGCTGATTCCGTTTAATAGCATCTCGCCAAACGTTGATGAATCGGCGCTTGCTGGGGAAAAGCCACAAGAAACGGCCTTAAGATTGGCGCGGGAAAAAGCCAAAAAAATTGGTAACGAATATCCACATGCGCTGGTCATTGGCTGCGATCAAGTCGCCACAATGGATGGCGAGCAGTTGGGCAAGCCGCTTAATCACCACAACGCAACAAAGCAACTGCAAAAAATGCGCGGGCACGAGGTGGTTTTTCACAGCGCACTGTGTTTGTATAATGCGGCTACAGGTAGTATGCAAGCTGAGGTTGTGCCTTATTTAGTCAAGTTCCGTCAATTATCAGATGAGCAAATCGAAAGCTATCTGACTAAAGAACAACCGTACCATTGCGCGGGTAGCGCGAAATCTGAAGGCTTAGGCATTGCGCTGATTGAACGTATGCTGGGCGAAGACCCTAATGCACTGATTGGCTTACCCCTCATTAAACTGATTACGATGTTGCACAACGAAGGTATCAACGTCATATAAATAAGCACTGCTAAATAGGCACTACGGCAGCGCGTCAACTAAATGTTTCTGCGACCGTTTTACAGGCTTCAACCCCTTAATTTGAAAGAATCCTAATGTCTAAACGCCGTGCTGCTGCCCTTGCCATTACTTCATTACTCTCAATCGGAGCCTTTGCTGCAGAAAATTTAGAAGAATCTCGTAGTACGCTCAATGATCAGCAAAGTGTGGCGGTTACCATTTACAATCAAGATTTAGCGCTGGTAAAAGATACCCGCAAAGTGAATATTAAAGCGGGCTTAAATGCGTTAGCGCTACGCGATGTAAGCGCACAAATGCGGCCTGAGACTGCTCTGTTACGCAGTATTAATGCGCCTGGCAGCCTTACCCTGCTTGAGCAAAATTTTGAT
>JANLWF010000018.1:0-1578 GCA_031364385.1 Methylotenera sp. | reverse complement strand
TCTATTATTTGAAGGCGCACAAGGCACACTGCTAGACATCGACCACGGCACGTATCCGTACGTCACCTCCAGCAACTGCATCGCAGGCCAAGCCTCAGCAGGCACGGGCGTGGGCGCGAATATGCTACATTACGTATTGGGCATTACCAAGGCCTACACCACACGTGTCGGCGGTGGACCTTTTCCAAGTGAGTTGGATATTGATACAGACGGCGCACCAGGCACGCAAATGTCTGTAAAAGGCCAAGAAATTGGCACTGTGACCAAACGTAAACGCCGCTGCGGCTGGTTTGATGCTGCCGCACTACGCCGCTCCGCGATGATTAACGGCCTCACAGGCTTGTGCATCACCAAACTTGACGTGCTTGATGGCATAAAAGAACTCAAAATTTGCATCGGTTACGAGTTGGACGGCAATAAAATTGACTTGTTACCAGTCGGGGCAGATGACGTAGCAGGTTGCAAACCAATCTACGAAACCGTACCAGGCTGGACAGGCAACACCTTTGGCGTAAAAACTTGGGACGGCTTACCAAAAGCCGCACAAAATTACCTAAAACGCCTGGAAGCTTTATGCGGCGTGCCAATTGCGATTGTTTCGACAGGGCCTGAAAGGGATGAAACCATTGTGATCGAGCATCCGTTTTCATAACCTAAAGCCATGCAAAAGCAACGCCTAGCTTGGGCAATCACAGGTTCTGGCCATTATTTGCGCGAATCGTTGGCGATTTTGCAAACACTTGAAAATGTGGATGTTTTTTTAAGCAAAGCCGCGGCAGAAATCATCAAACAATATGGTTTTCAGGCGCAATTAGACGCAACTGGTCACAAAGTTTATCAGGATAAAACCGCTAGCAGCGTGCCCGTAGAGCTGTTTTATACAGGCAAATATCACACCTTAGTTATTGCGCCCGCCACCTCAAATACCATCGCAAAAATGGCTTATGGATTTTCTGATTCGCTCGTAACCAACTTGTATGCCCAAGCAGGTAAAACGCGCGTGCCTAGCATTGTATTTGCTTGCGATACCGCGCCAGAATTGCTTTCGGAAGCCCCGCGTGACAATATGGTGAAAGTTTTCCCGCGCAAAGTAGATTTGGATAATGTAGCCAAACTAGCCAATTTTGAAGCCACGCAAATTGTGGCGGATATAGCTGCACTTACCGACGCGGTGCATACTCGTTTAAACCAAGTTAAATGATCAAAAACTCAAATCAACCTGATAATTTACTTTTTGTGACAGGCAAATTGGCGGAGAAGAGCCTGCATAAAGTGCTGCAAGAAGTACAAAGCAACCCCAAAACGCCTACTTTCAAATATCGCGTTGAGCAAATTGGCGTGTCTGTCGCAGCGCTGATGACGCCTGATTTAATTGCGCGTCGCCTAAAAAGCACAGGTGAAGCCAATAAAGTGATATTGCCAGGATTATGCCAAGGAGATTTAAGTCAATTGCACCGCCAATACGGCATCCCTGTTGAGCGTGGACCTGAGGACTTGAAAGATTTGCCGCAATATTTTGGCCAAATTGGCATCACGCCAGATCTAAGCAATTATTCATGCCAAATTTTTGCTGAAATT
>JANLWF010000166.1:0-15604 GCA_031364385.1 Methylotenera sp. | reverse complement strand
TACGCCCAAACCAGCCGCGCCTTTTGCCAAACCTAGGCAATAATTGAGCGGGTGCAAATGCCCGCCGCGCTGATCAAAATAGCCGTTAAAATAGCGTGGGCTAGAAATCCAATCTTTTAGATAGGCGGGATCAATCCATTTGGTATCACTGCCATAATGGTATTTTTTCGCCATGCTATCAAACCATGTGCGAAGTTTTTTGCCTTTTTTTTCATTGACCGAAACGCCTAAAAAACCATCGCTTAAGTCGCAATCAATTTCAAAGCGTTTCACGCGCTCGCGCACTAAATCCAGCGCTTCTAAACTCATGTTCCACACTTGTTTGGCTGCTTCAAAACCCAGCGCGTTTTCAATCACATCTTGCTCACACGCCAAGCCAGCAATCAGTTGTCCGCCATTGCGGCCACTCGCGCCAAAGCCTATGTAATTAGCCTCGAGAACCGCGACTTGATAACCGCAATCAGCTAACTCAATTGCGCTTGATAGTCCAGCAAAACCACCACCTACCACGCACACGTCGACCTCAATATCGCCTTCTAATTTGGGATATTGTGGCTGTTCATTCGCGCTGGCGGCGTAGTAGGAGTGTTGTGTGAGTTTTAGGTCATTAGCTTTAATGTTAGGCTCGATCATTATTTTTTAGCAGCAATCCGCCCGCAAAGCCATGTCCACACTAGCACTGCGGCGGCATTCGAGGTGAGTTCTGCATGGTCATAAGGCGGTGAAACTTCAGTTAAATCCATGCCTACCCAGTTTAAATCACTCCACGCTTCTAGCAGCGTCATGGCCTGTGAGGTAGTCAAACCGCCAACTTCTGGCGTGCCTGTACCTGGTGCGAACGCTGGGTCGAGCGCATCAATATCAAAAGTTAAATATAGGGGCGGGTTACCTGCTTTGGCCATCTTAGCCCGCACTTCGTCGATGACGTATTGCAAGCCAGCGCCATCGTGCCCACGTAGCTCGCGTGCCGTATAAATTTTACCGCCTTGATCACTCACAAACTCTCGCGCGGCGCGCTCGCCCGATGAACGAATGCCAATTTGCACGAAACATTTTGGGTCAACCAAACCCTCATTAATCGCCTCGCAAACCCATGTGCCGTGACCTGAAGGCTCGCCGAAATGATCCGCCCAGGTATCGCAATGTGCATCAAAATGAACGCAGGCCAATGGCGTTTTATAGTGCGCTTTATAGGCACGTAATAGCGGTAAAGTGATGGAATGATCGCCGCCTAACCACGCCATGGTTTGCTGTGAAATTAGCTCAGCCGCTAGCGGCATCAGTGTGCAACGCATGGCATCAATGCTGGTGTTAGGCAAAGCCAAATCACCCACGTCTTTTATGTGTTCGAATGGTGATACATCAAAATATGGATGTGTTGCATCGCAGAGCATTTGGCTCGCTTTGCGTATGGCGCTAGGACCAAAACGCGCGCCAGGCCTGTTCGTGCAACTACCATCCCAATTAATGCCGGCAATGGCATAAGGCTTGTTAGCGGCCTTATCAATTGGAATGCCTAAAAAGCCGCTAGTAGATAAATAAGCAAAACCGTGATTCATTACAATGCTTTCAAAAATTAAGATTTAAATTGCAGAATAAAGCTTATATTATAGTTAGAATAGTAATCTGATGTTGGTCTTGTCAACAGTGCCAATTATGTAATTTAACTAGAACCACTTTTAAAACTAGACTTATGCAAAATGTAATTAACAATGCAATGCAAATGATACAAGTTGAGCGTGAGCGCTTTAATCAATTACATCCACAATCCATTGTATTATCACAGCTCGCCAATCAGCATTTTTTATGTGGGGTGCCAATGCACTGGATGAATGATTGGGGCACTCCATCGCCGTTGTTTGTAACGTCGGCAAACGGCGCCCATTTTACTTGCGCTGACAACATTGATTACACCGATTTTTGTTTGGGTGATACGGGCGCCATGTTTGGCCATAGCCCACCCGCCGTGGCACATGCCATTGCTACACAAGCGCACAAAGGCTTTACCACCATGTTGCCCTCTACACTGGCACCTAATATGGGTGCGGCCTTGAGTGAGTTTTTTGGTTTAGATTGCTGGCAACTGGCCACAACCGCAACCGATGCCAACCGCTTCGTATTACGTTGGGCGCGCGCGGTGACAGGTCGCAAAAAGGTATTGGTGTTTGATGGCTGCTATCACGGGACTGTAGATGACACGATGCTTGACATGATTGATGAAAAAGTCATCAACAGGCAGAGTTTACTCGGCCAAGTGCAAGATTTAACCTTGCATTCGGTCGCAGTGCCGTTTAACGATTTAGCCGCGGTTGAACGCGAATTAGCCAAAGGTAATATTACCGCCATACTCACCGAGCCAGCGCTGACCAATTGCGGCATGGTGTTGCCGAATGATGGCTTTATTGAAGCGCTGCGTACACTTTGCACAAAACACGGCAGCTTATTAATCTTGGATGAAACACACACCATCTCGGCCGCACGCGGCGGCTGGGCGAAGGCGAATAAAGTAGTGCCTGACTTTTTAGTGGTAGGCAAACCGATTGCAGGCGGCCTGCCAGCTGCGGCTTATGGTTTCAGCAGTCATTTAGCGAAACGCATGAAAGCCGCAAAAGACAATGCTCCATCTGGACATTCTGGCATCGGCACGACTTTATCGGGCAATATGATGACGCTGGCGGCGATATATGCAACATTAACCGAAGTAGCAACAGAAAGTGCATATCAGCACATGCTAGTATTGGCGAGCTTGTTAGAGCAGCAACTTACAACCTCGATAAAATCACATAATTTAGCATGGAATATCTCACGCATGGGCGCGCGGCTAGAGCTGCAATTTTGTGCAAAGCCCCCAAGCAACGCGGCTGAAGCGCGCGAAGCGCAAAACGACACATTAGAATCTGCCATTCACTTGTATTTGCTGAATTGTGGTGTGTTACTCACGCCCTTTCACAACATGATGTTGGTGAGCCCAGCAACCACGCTAACTGATATTGCCCAGTTAATTCAGGTGTTTAATGATTGTTTAGAAGTATTTACAAAAAAATAGGGCGCACAAGCTAATTTGCACGCCCTATTTGCCAATAGCGATAATATTTACTAGCGCATTAAATTCGGCCTAAATCCTCAATCGCATCTACCACCATACCTGTACCTACCGCTATTAACAGAATATCTGCCGCAACCCTCACGTACTTATATCCAGATGGCGGTGTACCAATTTGAATAACCACTCTTGGCGGTAAATCATGGTAAATCACCTCTCTTGGAAGTGGGCGACCCCTGTGCCATTTCTTAGCTTGTCCAGGCGGCATACAGCCATTATGTTTTTTAGCTAAGCCTGGAGGACAATGGCCACCGCGCTCACGTTCTTCATAATAGTCACGGATAACTTCTCGCTCATGATCGCCAAAATGCACATCCACATTTACATTCAGATTGTCGCCATGTCTGTCATCGTCGCGCTTGTACCCGTCACGGCTACCTTCATCGCTACGTTGATATTTCTTACTATATTTTTGCTTGCCGTGGCCGCCGCCCGCCCCTTCAGGCTTTTCTGCAAATGCAGGGGCTGATAACAATAGTCCCGCTATTAAAAATGCCGAAATTCTACTGCCATTTAAGATTGTTCTATTCACGCCTTGTCTCCCATACATTTAAAACGTAGATTACCTTAAGCGCCGAAAACTCGCCCAAAGACTATAGTATCACCTAGAGTAACGACAAAAATCAATTTAGGTTTACTTGGCTTTACCACATACAAGCCAAAAGTAGCTTTCACCATCGCTGCGACCCGCATGGATATTACCTCTCATGGCATCGCTTAAAGTTGGCTTGCTTGTGTTAAATTAAGGAAACAATCGCCTCAATTTCCACCAACACATCGCGTGGCAATTTAGCCACTTGCACGGTAGAACGCGCGGGCGAGTGGCCACCAAATGCGTTACCATATACTTCATTCATGGCGACAAAATCATCTAGATTTTTTAAAAATACAGTGGTTTTAACCACTTTGTTTAAACTCGCGCCTGCGGCTTCTGTCACAGCTTTTAGGTTGGCTAATACTTGGGTAGTTTGCGCGGCAATGTCGCCATCAAGTAGCGTACCATCTGCGCGTAGCGGTATCTGGCCTGATGTAAATAATAGATTGCCAATGGCAATTGCTTGCGAATACGGGCCAATAGCAGCTGGGGCGTTGGAGGTTTGGATGATTTTCATTTGGATGCCTATTTAATTAATCTGAATACATAAATTGTACGCGTTTAACGTTGCAAAATAATTCGTAGGCGATTGTACCTGCGGCTTTGGCGACATCGTTGGCTAATACTTGGTCGCCCCATAATTCAACCGTAGAGCCTATTTTTGCCTGTGGCATATCGGTTAAATCCACAAATAACATATCCATAGACACGCGGCCTATTACCTTGGTTAAAAAACCATCTACCGCAGCAGCTGCTCCAGTTGCAGACCTAGGGTAACCATCGGCATAACCGCAAGCCACCACACCGACTGTTGTATCTTTTTCAGCAGTGAATATACTCCCATAACCAATGGATTCGCCTTTTTTTATGTGGCGGATTGAGATAATTTGCGAAGTGAGCTGCATGACGGCGCGTAGTTTTGTATCTGCTTTGATTAAGGGATTTGCCCCATACAACATAATGCCAGGGCGCGACCAAGTTGCATGTGCTTGCGGCCAGCCGAGTATTGCCGCGGAGTTACTTAAACTCACTTCTTCAACACCTAAATTTTGAATAGTTTGCTGAAATAGCGCGATTTGCTGAATAGTGTGCTCGCTGAACAGATTATCTGCATTGGCAAAATGCGACATGAGCACAATTTTTTCTACATTAACATGCTCTGCAAGCCTTATATATGCTTGTTGGTAGGCGTCACTTGATATACCCACACGATGCATACCGCTATCCATTTTCAGCCAAACCTGTACTGGTTTTGCGAGCTTTGTGGCAACTAAAATTTCTACTTGCCACTGCGCGTGGATCACCATCCACAAATTATTAGCCACAATTTCGGGCAGCTCGGCGGCTTCAAAAAAACCTTCTAGCAGCAAAATTGGATTTTTAATACCAGCTTGACGCAGTTGCAGTGCCTCTTCTAAACATGCTACTGCAAAGCCATCGGCTTCTGGCTCAATGGCCTGCGCACATTGCAGCGCGCCATGGCCGTAGGCATTTGCTTTAATGACAGCCAGTGCCTTACTGCCATGCATTTGCTTGGCTATACGGTAATTATGCCTAAATGCATTTAGGCGAATATGAGCTATTGCGGGACGCGCCATAAGTGGTTTATATTTTTATAAGTGTAGGTTTTGCGTTAGCGATATTTTGAACCCCCTTATTGTAGCGGCTTAAAGCCAAATCGTCACACACTATGGCAGGTTTTTGATTCGCCACCAAATCCGCCAACACCTGGCCTGAGCCGCAAGCCATTGTCCAGCCCAGCGTACCGTGGCCTGTATTTAGCCACACATTATCATGCAATTCAGATGCTTTGCCGAGACTATTTACTTTGCCTATTATGGGCGTACCATCTGGCGTCATCGGGCGCAGGCCTGTCCAAAATTGCGATTTTGAACTATCACCGCCATTGGGGAACAAGCCATCTAACACCATTTCTAGCGTTTCACGGCGGCGCGGATTCAAACTTAAATCAAAGCCCGCTAGCTCGGCCATACCACCGACACGAATGCGATTATCAAAGCGCGTAATCGCCACTTTATAAGTTTCATCCATCACCGTAGAAATTGGGGCGGCGGCGCTATTAATCACAGGCACAGTAAGCGAATAACCTTTAACGGGATACACAGGTATTTGCAAACCCATACCCAGCATCAATTGACGCGAATAACTGCCCAGTGCCACCACGTAGTGGTCGGCATGTAACGTTTCTTTGTACTGGTCGTGATGAATAGTCTCTTTGCCCACTTCCGTGGTGATTTCCACACCCCTCAGCTTGCCATTTTGAGTGATTAAGCGATCAATCGAAACATTATGTCTAAATTTTACGCCGAGTTTTTCTGCTGCCGCCGCCAAATGGGTGGTGAATAGCTGACAATCACCCGTTTCATCACCTGGCAAAAGCAAGCCGCCTAATAGCTTATCTTTTACTGTAGCCAATGCAGGCTCTGCACGTACGCAACCATCTGGGTCTAAATGCTCAAACGGCACGCCCAAACGTGTTAACACGGCAATATCTTTTGCTTCAGCATTTAATTGTTTTTGTGTACGAAACACCTGCAAAGTACCCTGTGTGCGCGCTTCGTAGGCAATGCCTGTCGCAGTGCGCAGCTCATCCAAGCAGTCACGGCTGTATTCGGCCAACCGCACCATACGCTCTTTATTAATGTCATAGCGTTTTGCGGTGCAATTTCGCAATAACATCATTGTCCATTGCAATTGCCACAGCGTGAAATCTGGCTTAACAGCAAGCGGAGCATGGCGTTGAAACAACCATTTTAACGCCTTCATCGGCACGCCAGGCGCAGCCCACGGCGCAGAGTAACCTGGTGAGATTTGCCCTGCGTTGGCGAAACTGGTCTCCAACCCAACTGCGGGTTGGCGATCAATTACGACCACCTCGAAGCCTTTTTGCGCCAAATAATACGCACTGGTCACACCCACCACGCCAGAGCCCAACACAAGCACTTTCATCATGTTACCTTTTGTATGTATTGATTACAGTGTATTGAATAGTTACCTATTAAATTGACTAAATTTATTAAATATAAAGTTAATATAAACTATATATTGTTATATGGTAGTAATATTAACTAAATATTCACATAAAATTAGTTTTAACTTAAGTTTAAGGAAAAGTCATGCGAATTCGTACCCACAACATCCGCGAGCTAGACCGTATCGACATGAAAATTTTGACTGTGCTGCAAGCCGACGCGCGCATCCCCATTACCGAGCTGGCCGAGCGCGTAGGTTTATCGGTAACGCCTTGTGGCGAACGCGTAAAAAATCTCGAAAAAGAAGGTGTAATTTTAGGCTACCACGCCCGCTTAGATCCGCAAGCAATGGGCCTAGGTTTACTGGTGTTTGTGGAGCTTAAATTGTCCACCAAATCTGGTACTATTTTTGGCAAATTTAAGCAAGAAATTCTTAAATTACCCAGCGTGTTAGAGTGCCATTTAGTATCTGGTGATTTCGATTATTTAATCAAGGCGCGCATTGCACAAATGGCTGATTACCGCCATTTGCTGGGCGATATATTGCTCACCCTGCCAGGTGCGCAAGAGTCACGCAGCTATATTGTGATGGAGGAAGTAAAAGAAGGTTTTGCGCTGCCATTGGCTGAAACCAAAGAGCAATAAGTGGCTCTAATTAATTTACCTAAATGGCTCTTGTTGCATGTCCAATTTAAGAAAACAATGCTATTGTAATTATTATTAAATTGCACTAGTTTAATTGTCGTTGTTACTTGGAAAATTGTTTATTTTTGTCACTAAACTAATTTTATTTTGGGAGAGTTTAAAATGATTTCAATTCGAGTTAAAAAGGTTTTAGTCGCCATGCTTGCTGTCGGTGTTTGCAACGCTGAAGCAGACACCATGAAAATTGGCAAAGGTGAAGGCAAGCTAAACATCATCGCTTGGCCAGGCTATTTAGAAAATGGCGCAACTGACAAAAATTACGATTGGGTGACAGGATTCGAGAAAGAAACTGGCTGCAAAGTAAATGTAAAAACCGCTGGCACATCTGACGAAATGGTATCGCTGATGAACAAAGGTGGCTACGATTTAGTGACGGCATCGGGTGACGCTAGCTTAAGACTAGTTGCAGGAAAAAAGGTACAGCCGGTTAACACCGCACTTGTACCGTCTTGGAATACAATCGATGCGCGCCTGCAAAATGCGCCATGGCACACGGTGGGCGGCAAGCATTACGGCGTGCCTTACCAATGGGGGCCGAATGTGTTGATGTACAACACAACGGTTTTTAAAACCGCGCCGACTAGCTGGGCAACTGTATTCGAGGCGCAAAATCTGCCTGATGGAAAACCGAATAAAGGCCGCGTGCAAGCTTACGATGGGCCAATTTACATTGCCGATGCCGCGCTGTATTTGATGAAAAAAGACCCATCTTTAGGCATAAAAGATCCGTACGAACTGAACGAAAAACAATACGCGGCGGTGTTGAAACTATTGCGTCAGCAAAAAAATTTAACGCATAGATATTGGCATGATGTCACCGTGCAAATGACCGATTTCAAAAAAGAAGGTGTGGTGGCTTCTGGCGCTTGGCCTTATCAAGTCAATGCACTTAAAACCGAGAAGCAGCCAATTGCATCAACTATACCGACTGAAGGTGCCACAGGCTGGGCTGACACAACGATGTTAGCAACAGGTGCTAAACACCCCAATTGTGCTTACAAATGGTTAGAACACTCGCTCTCCCCTGCCACACAAGTTGGCGTGGCAGAATGGTTTGGCTCTAACCCAGTCGTGCCAGAAGCCTGCAAAACCAAAGCACCAGGCGGCAGCGATTTTTGTACGGATAACGGCTTTGCGCGTTACACTGAGATTAAATTTTGGCGCACGCCACAAGCCAAATGCAGTTTAAAAGAGGGCTGCGTACCATATAGCCGCTGGACTAAGGATTATATTTCGATTATGGGTGGCCGCTAATTTAAACACCTGCCAACGCCATAGATTGCCCCGATTTCAATCCCCTTACACTATCAGGGGGAGTGTTAGGGTAGAGGTAAAATCTGGCTTAAATTATATAAATGCAAACCTTTTCACCCCCATCACAACCTTCCCCCTGCGTGGGGAAGGAGCTTTATAGATGATGCTATGACAATCGCCGTTGAGTTCACCCATGTCAGCCGCCATTACGGTAATATTAAAGCCGTTGACGACGTCACCATTTCCGTCGCCGAAGGTGAATTTTTCTCTATGCTCGGGCCAAGTGGCTCAGGAAAAACTACTTGTTTACGCTTGATTGCGGGCTTTGAGCAACCAACATCTGGCAGCATTAAAATATTCGGTGTTGATGCTACAAACGCACCGCCTTACGAACGCGAAGTGAACACAGTGTTTCAGGATTACGCCCTGTTTCCGCACATGAATGTGCTGGATAACGTGGCATATGGCTTGATTGTTAAGGGCGTAGCAAAAAATGAATGCATCAGCCGCGCAGAGCGAGCTTTAGAACAGGTCGCCCTTGCAGATTATGGTAAACGCAAACCTGGGGAGCTTTCAGGCGGGCAGCGCCAGCGTGTGGCACTGGCGCGGGCTTTGGTGAATAAGCCACGCGTGTTGTTACTAGATGAGCCGCTAGGCGCACTCGACTTAAAGCTGCGCGAGCAAATGCAGCAAGAGCTTAAAACTCTACACAAACAACTCGGCATTACCTTTATTTACGTGACGCACGACCAATCTGAAGCGCTTTCAATGTCAGATCGCGTGGCGGTGTTTAATAATGGCAGAATCGAGCAAGTCGATAGCCCGCGCAACCTCTACATGTGGCCAAAAACCAGCTTTGTGGCGGATTTTGTTGGTACTTCAAATATTATCAGCGGCGATTTAGCGCAGCAAATTACGGGCAGCAACCAGTCATTCTCGATTCGCCCAGAACATATCAGTATAGATTCTGAGCAAGAAAATACCATGAAAGTCACAGGCCAAGTAGTGGATATTCAATACCACGGTGCTAATAGCAAAATCGAAGTTAAGGTTGGCAAGCAAGCGTTGTCAATGGTGCTTTCCAACACCGAACACACGGAAGCACAACTACCAAAAATCGGCCAAAGCCTTGTTTTATGCTGGCCGCAGAGCCATATGGTGATGCTGGAAAATTAAACCATGCAATCTGTCATCTCAAATCCAGCGCTACGCTTATTTAGCAACACGCTTTACCGCAAAAACAATCTCTTCTTATTTCTGCTACTCACCCCGCCGCTGTTATGGTTTGGCGTGGTTTATTTAGGTTCATTATTCGCACTGCTGTGGCAAAGCTTTTACACCTTCGACGACTTTAGTATGGCAGTAACCAACGATTTAACGCTAGCTAATTACCGCGTTTTATTTGATAGCACCAATCTCGACATTATCCTGCGCACACTCACAATGGCGGTCGCGGTGACGGTAGCTTGTGCGTGCATCGGCTTTCCCATCGCTTATTACATGACGCGCTACGGCAGTGTGCGCGAAAAAGGTTTTTTCTACATCGCGGTGATGTTGCCAATGTGGGCAAGCTACATTGTGAAAACCTATGCATGGACGGTGATTTTGTCGCAAGAAGGTATTTTATATTTTATATTCAAAAATTTAGGATTGACTGGTGCGCTTGAATCTTTGCTTCAACTCCCCATAATTGGCGGTAATACGCTAGCGACCTCTCAATTGGGGCGCTTTATCGTATTCACTTATATTTGGCTGCCGTTTATGATTTTGCCGATACAAGCCGCGCTTGAAAGAGTCCCGACCAACTTGCTGCAAGCCTCGGCTGACTTAGGCGCTAGACCAGCGCAAACCTTTCGTAAGATTTTGTTTCCATTAGTTTTTCCAGGAGTAGTCGCAGGCTCTATTTTCACCTTTTCGCTCACGCTGGGCGATTACATCATTCCGCAACTTATCGGCCCCAGTGGCTTGTATATTGGCACGATGGTTTATACCATGCAAGGCTCTATCGGCAACATGCCGCTGGCAGCGGCGTTTACGGTGGTGCCGATAATACTAATTTTTCTTTATTTGGCGCTGGCAAAACGTGCAGGGGCTTTTAATGCGCTTTAAATCAAAACCTCAATCTGAAAAGTCACCAATCTGGCTGAAAACCCTTGCCTATAGCGGGCTGGTGTTTTTGCATTTCCCCATCGTATTTATTTTAATCAATGCGTTTGTCGCACATGATGGCAACAGTACTTACTTTACGCTCAAATGGTTTAGCGCGACACTTGCGCGCGATGATGTCATATCCGCCGTTTTACTTTCGCTCAAAGTAGCCACTGCGGCGACTTTTCTTGCATTAATTATGGGCACCATGGCCGCCGCCGCATTGTGTAGACGCAACTTTTTTGGCAAAGAAGCCATTACCACCATGCTGATCTTACCCATCGCCCTGCCTGGTATTATCACAGGCATCGCGCTACTTTCGGCCATGAGCATGCTCAACATTGAACCTGGCTTTTGGACAATAGTCGTCAGCCACGCTACCTTTTGCGTGGTGATGATTTACAACAATGTCGTCGCGCGCTTTCGGCGCATGCCGCATAGCTTGGTGGAGGCATCGATGGATTTGGGTGCGGATGGCTTTACTACTTTCCGCCGTATTATATTGCCGCAACTCGCCACTGCTTTACTGGCTGGCGGTTTGCTGGCGTTTGCGCTATCGTTTGATGAGTTAATCGTCACCATTTTCACCGCAGGTCACGAAGTCACGTTACCAATCTGGCTACTCAACCAACTCGCGCGCCCACGCGATGCGGCGATAACCAATGTGGTCGCGATGATGGTGATGCTGATTACCGCCCTACCTATTATCGCCGCCTATTATTTAACGCGCGGCACAGAAACCATCGCAGGTAGCAGCAAGTAAAGTCATGGGCGAGCGCGTCATTTTGCTGGGCTTAGATTTCGGCTCGACCACGAGCAGCACGCTTGTTGCAAGCGCTAAAGTCGCCAGAAGCAGCTCCACAGGTCACATGCAGCTTGACGATATACAAGTAATTTATAAATCAGAACCCGTATTTACGCCCTTTATAAATCAAAATATCGACACAGAAAAAGTCGCCAAGTTAATTGCCAATTGGCTTGATGAAAGCGGCGTTAAAGTAACTGATATATTCTCTGGCGGTAGCATGATTACTGGCTTGGCGGCGCAGGCAGGTAACGCGGCGGCGCTATCAAAACTCATCACCAATATGGTTGGCGAAAGCGTGATTGCCACCGCGAATGACCCGTGTTTAGAATCTTGGCTAGCATTCATGGGTAGCTGCGTTGTGCTCAGTCGCTATCACGCAGATGTGCCAATAATCAACTTTGATATTGGTGGCGGCACTACAAATGTTGCATTGGGTGTGAATGGCAACGTGCAACAAACAGGCTGTTATTTTATCGGTGCGCGGCATTTTCAGTTTATAGCTGGTAGCTATCAATTAACGGGAATGTCCAGTTATGGCGCGGCGTTGTTGGTTGACCTGAGTATTAATAAAGCAATTGGTGAAACCTTAAGCGAAGACGAAGTAAATAAAATAATAACTTTTTATATCAGTTTTTTAAAAGCAATTGTGGCTGGTGATACAGGTTTTTTGAGTTCACCAGGCGCCCAAAAACAGTCAGAAGTGGCTTTTATTATCAATCAAAACAGTAGGCCTAAAATCACCTTCAGCGGAGGCGTTGGCGAGTTGCTCTACAAAATTTCGGCGGGTGAAGCGCCACCAACAACCACGTATTTTGGCGATTTTGGCATCGATTTAGCCATAGCCATTTCACGCTCAACACTGCTTTCAACCGACTTAAAAACCTGCGTGCCAGAACACAAAGGCCGCGCTACTGTGGTTGGCTTAACCCTACACAGCACCGAAATATCGGGTAACACTCTTTATTTGCCAAACCCAAGTAGTTTACCATTACGCAATTTGCCGATTATCGCCAAACTGGCGGATGATTCGTCAATTGAACAATGGAATAACGCTTTTGCGCTGGCGGTTAAACAACAACACGGCGCTTGCATTCAAATTGTGGCTTGCAACAACGCGCTTGAGCAAATTCGCACACTCTCCTTGCAAATTAAACATGCCCTACATGCCAGTAAATACAAGCCTTCCCAGCCTATTGTTATTTTAGTTGAAGCAAATATCGGTAAAACACTGGGTAATTATATTTGCGACTGGGGACAATCGCAGTACAATTTAATCGTGATTGATGAAGTGGCACTGCGCAATGCACAATTTGTCCACATTGGCTGCGTGCATCAAGGCATGATTCCCGTTTCGTTTTTTGGGTTAAATTAATGAAAACCTTAGGCAAAATTGAGCAAATACAAGTGCCCGCACCTAGGGCTGACGCGCCTTATAGCATCATGCTTCTCGATAGAACTTTTACCTTTTCCAACCTAAAACACGTACTCGGCGCGGCAGATGTTAGCAAAGCGGGCGACCGTAAAGCTGGCTTGGCTGCGAGCAATGAAATTGAGCGCGAAGCGGCGCGTGCAGTGCTTTCCAGCTTAACGTTGCAACATTTTTTTGATCATCCACTCACCAATATACACGCTCAAATTGATAGCGTAATGCGTGTAAATTACGACATTAACCATGCAGTATTTCCTACAATTGCTAACCTCACTTTGGGCGATTTGAAAGACGAATTACTCAAATCCAACGGCGCACGTATTCGCGAAATCGGCACTGCGCTCACGGGCCCTATGGTCGCCGCGCTGACCAAATTACTCGACGTGCATGAACTGATTTTTTTAGCGAAAAAACTTAAAAATGGCGCATCTGCCAAGGCCCGCACCGTTATTGGCTTGCCAGGTACCTTGTCATCACGCTTGCAACCCAACCACCCGACTGATAATTTAAGCGGTATCACTATGCTGCTTTATACGGGCTTGAGCATGGGTTCTGGCGATGCGATTTTGGGGCTGAACCCCGCTATTGATAATGTCGCTAACATCAGCGCAACTTTGCAGCATCTCGACAAAATCCGCAACGAGACAGGCGCACCAACGCAAATTTGCGTGTTATCGCACATTAAAACGCAGCTGGAATGCCTGAAAAGTGGCGCGCCCGTTGAAATAATGTTTCAAAGTTTGGCGGGCACGGAGCGCACGCTAACCGACGAATTTGACGTGACGGTGGAACTGCTAGACCACGCTTACAACACCATGCAAACAAGTGGCCCGCTGAAAAATATCGCCAAAAATTTTATGTATTTTGAAACGGGTCAAGGTAGCGAGCTGACCTATAACAAGCACGAGGGCATGGACATGACCACGACCGAAGCGCTGTGTTACGGCTTGGCGCGGCGTTACTCGCCATTTATGGTGAATAATGTGACTGGTTTTATTGGCCCAGAAACGCATTTGGATAACCATGAAATGACCTATTCGTGCCTGCAAGATCACTTTATGGGCAAGCTCATGGGCTTGGCGATGGGCATGGCACCTTGCTACACGCTGCATTCACAAGTAACACTAGAAGGCCAACAGATGGCCACCGAGTTGCTCACTGCGGCGGGTGCCAACTTTTTTATGGACGTGTATTTAGGTACAGATAGAATGCTGGCGTACTTTGATACCAGCGGCCACGATGACCAAACCTTGCGCGAAACTTATAATCTGCGCCCAGCGCCAGAATTTTTAGCTTGGGCGATTTCACGCGGTATTTTTGCAGAAGATGGCGACGGCAATGTGCTGCGCGGCGAAAACTGGGGCAAGCCTGAAATTTTCTGTGAATCACAATCAGAATTTCAACGTTTACAAGAATCCGCGCCTGCTATTTACGGTTTTGACAATGCTGGTGCACGACCGTCTAATAAGGTTTCCAGGCTCATCAAAGCCAATCAAGCCATCGGCCGCGAGGCGATTTATGCCGATTTGCGCCCTGCCGAACTAGGCAACATTAAACTGCGCGAGTTGCACACAAACGCCCACAATAAAGCCGAACATTTAAACGACGCCGAGCTGGGTGCAAGCCTTGAAAATGCAAACTTAAAAGCCGAACTTAATGACGTACAAATTGTGATTTCTGACGGCTTAAGTGCGGAGGCGATTCACCACAACATCCCCGAACTTTTGCCTGTACTTTTGGATGGCTTAAACAGCCACAAACTCAATATCGGCCAGCCGATTTTAGTGCCGTATGGCCGTGTAAAACTGGCGGAATCCATTGGTGACGCACTACAAGCGCAATTGGTGGTCACGCTAATCGGTGAGCGCCCAGGCGGCGATGCGTTAGCCTCACGCAGTATGTCGGCCTATTTTGCCTACAGATTAAACGACAAAGCCACACAAAAATCCGCCGTCACATTCAGCGGCAACGCAGCAATGCAATACGAATACAGCGTCCTATCCAATATCTACGCAGGCGGCCTGCCGCCAATAGAGGCTGGCAGCGTGATTGCAGAAAAAGTATTCGAGATTTTGAAGTTTAAGGCAGCGGGAAATCGGCTGGAAAGTATGCTACAAAAAGAAACTGTTTAGTAACAATTTATTTTTTAAGCGAGATAAAAATGCAAAATACATCAACAAAGTTATTGATTAATGGCCAATTTATTAAAGGCGAAGGCGCGGCGATTAGTGTGCTGAACCCAGCTACTGGCAAGGAGATTACCCAAGTTAACGAAGCCTCGATGGCGCAAATTGAAGCTGCCGTTACAGCGGCGGCGGATGCTTTTAAAACCTATAAAAAAACCACACCGCGTGACCGTGCGACGATGCTATTAAAGCTGGCGGATGTGATTGAAGCGAATGCAGCCAATTTTGCAGAGCTTGAATCGCAAAACTGTGGCAAACCTTATTTGGCGGCATTGAATGACGAAATACCTGCGGTGGCGGATGTGTTTCGCTTTTTTGCGGGTGCGGTGCGCAACATGACGGGCTCGTTGGCGGGTGAGTATTTGCCAGGCCACACTTCTATG